>JAMPYE010000166.1 GCA_023700825.1 Thermoanaerobaculia bacterium
CAGCGCGAGGAGCCACCAGGGCTCGGGCTCGAAGCGGTCGAGCCACAGAGGGAACAGCAGGTACACCGGCACCGGGATGGTCGCCATCACGAATCCGAGCACAAAGCCGAGCAGCCCGGTCTCGAAGCCGATGAGGAGCAGGCTCAGCAGCCCCAGCACGGCGGAGACGAGGATGACCAGTGTCGAGACGACCCACGTGACTGCGCGATTCCGTTGCATCCTTGAGCTCTCGTAGAAGCGCGATCATCGTAACTCAGCGCTCGCGACTCGGCACTCGGGAAGCAGCAGCCGGCTCTTCGCCCATCCGGATTGCATTCCCGTGGCCGATGCTCTAACGTTCAGACAGTCCACGACCTTCGAGGTATCCGGCATGGAAGCGCAGAAAGAGTCACTCGCGCTCCTCCAGAGGGAGAACGAGCAGCTGCGGCGGGCAGTGCAGGAACTGTCGACGCTGCTCGACCTTTCGCGGGCAATCGGCGCGTCGCTCGATTCGCACGAGATCATGCGGACGATCATCAACCGTTCCCTGAAGGCGACGAACGCGCAGCAGGGGTTGATCACGCTGGTCGACCGCGATCGCAAGCTGCCTACGGCGACTCTCGTGCGCGCCAACGTGAGCTCGACCACCCACAATCCGTTCCACCTCACGGAGTCGCTCCTCGGCTGGATGTACCTCAACAAGCGGCCGCTCGCCGTGAACGACCCCCGCCATGACGAACGATTCAGCGGCGTCGAATGGGAGCCCGGGGTGGAGTCGCTGCTCTGCGTTCCCCTTCTCATCAAGTCGGAGCTCAACGGCATCCTCACCGTCTACAACAAGAAGGAGGGCGCCGGCTTCGACTCGAACGACGAGCGACTGCTCGCGATCATCGCGTCGCAGTCGGCGCAGATCGTGGAGAACGCCCGTCTCTACGAGGAGGAGCGGGCGCTTCTGCGGATGCGCGAGCAACTGCATCTCGCCGCGCAGATCCAGGACCATCTGCTTCCCACCAAGGCGCTGGCCATCGCGGGATACGACGTCGCCGGGAAGAGCATCGCGGCGCAGGAGGTCGGCGGCGACTACTACGACTTCGTTCCGATGAGCGAAGGGCGCTGGGCGATCTGTCTCGGCGACGTGTCGGGGAAGGGCCTTCCGGCGTCGCTGCTGATGGCGAACGTCCAGGCGACGATCCGGCTTCTCGTCTCGATGGACCTGACGGCGTCGGAAGCGATCGCGCGCGCGAACTCGTTCCTCTTTCGGAGCACGCCCACCGAGAAGTTCGTGACCTTCTTCTTCTCGGTTCTCGATCCCGCGAGGAACAGGCTCATCTTCTGCAATGCCGGCCACAACCCGCCGTACCTCCTTTCCGGCAACTCCGAACGCGGGCTTCGCACCGAGGGGCTCGTACTCGGGATGGTCGACGGCTTCACCTATCGGCAGGACACGGTCGAGCTTCGCCCGGGCGACCTGGTCGTCATGTACTCGGATGGCGTGACCGAAGCGGTGAACCTAGCGGACGAGGATTTCGGCGAGAGACGGCTGCTCGACGTCGTCCGGGAACACCGAGAGGAGTCAGCCACCTCGATCGTCGCGGCCATCGTCGACGCCGTCCAGACGCACGGCGCAAAGCAGGCGCAGCACGACGACATCACCATCGTCGTGCTCAAGCGGACGGAGTAGCTCGACTCGATTTCACGCAAACGGCACCGGTCGGAGTTCGAGTCGGAGAGACCCAGCGCTCCATGCCGAGCGGTATGGGCAGCGCTGCAGTCTCCCGGCCGAGCAGGTGCACGTAGCGGGCCCCGAGCCTCCTTCCGGAGGTCATCACAAGACGCCCTGAGTCAGGAAGCAGTCGTGGCGGGAGGTCGATGCTCAGAACCGCAATCCCGCAGAGAATCGATACGTGAGCGGAGTCTGGTAGTGCGGCGGCCCTATCGCGGTGCCGAACGTCGGGCGCTTCTGCCAGTGAAATCCGGTACAGTCCGATTGGCCTCGCGGACACTCCTTCGGCACTTCGTGAAACGGATCGAAGGGCGCTATGACCTGCACGCCGGCATTTCCGCCAATCTGCGCCTGCTCGTCGAACAGGTTCAGTACCTCAGCCTGGGCAAAGACGCTCACCTTCTGGATCGGCACCTCGTAGTTGATCGCCAGATCGGTCGCGGTAGCCGTCTCCCACCGATACGCTCCACGGTCGCTGAAGTAGTAGTCCACGCGCGCCGGAGGCGTCGCGTATCCGGGATTCGCGACATAAGCACCGACCCGGATTACCTCCTGTGCGGAGTACGGACGCCCGGAGTCGAGTCGCTCGAGAATCGAGACGTTGACGTTGCCAAACCGGCCTAACGGCTGGTGGTAACCGAGCCACACGCGTGCCTTGTGCGGTTGGTCGAGCGCGAGTCGGCCAGACGGGCTGAACTGCGCGAACGCCTTGTACTCGGCGTAGAGGAATGGGGATTTGTCGCTGTTCTGCCACATCTGGAAGTCCTCCCAGTTGCCCAGCGCCTCCGACCACGTGTAGTGCCCCCCGACCGTGAGGCGTTCGTTGAATCGATAGTGAGACTGGATGGTGAGCGCTCGGTAGGCACGTTCGAGCCGATTGGTGTTTCCGTGATTCGTGACGTCGATGCGGTCACCGGGAATGATGGGATTCTCGACGACGTCTCCGGGAACGCTGGATTGCGCGTAGAGGTCGGCCCACGCGCGATCGATCCAGTCGAGCCTCACTACGCCACGCGATCCGAGCTGCGCCCCGAAGCCTACCGACCACTCATCGACGTGCATCGATTGAAGATCGGTGACGCGCGTGTTCACGCCAGCGATGGCGGTGCCCAGAACGAGATCGGCGGCGGTGACGCCTCCCTGGTCGAGAAACCACCGAAACACCTGCTCGAGCACGTCGAAGGACCCGAGCCCCGTCTGCGGCCCGCCAACCGTGGGTCCTCGATATTCGTAGGCGATGAACCAGGGCTGCCCTGCGCTGGCGGCTCCACCTCCGTACTCGTCGAGCTTGCTGACATACCTCGAAAAGCTCGCGTTGATCCGGTATCGTCCATCGCCGCGAACGTCGAAGATCGCGCCGAGTCGAGGGCTCGCCTTGCCGTCGCCCGACACCTGCACTCCGCCGGCAGCGACGCTGTCGTTCTGGTCGTGACGAACGCCGAGATTGAAGCTCCAGCGTGAACTGAGATCCCACTTGTCGTTGACGAATAGTGTATTGGTCACGAAATTGGAAGCATTGGACTGGCCGTGAATCGGAGCGTACACGATGACGTCTCCCGCAGAAACGACGGGGCGCAGTGTACCGTCTACATCCCGCGTCGGCGGCGTCGCATAGATGTAGAGAAGGTAGTTCGAGCCTGATTGGTAGTTGTTTGGATAACGCGACTCGGCGAACTTCTCGTAGCCGGCGACGATCGTGTGAGTGCCGAGAGCTCGCGAGTCCACGTAGTACGTCCCTTTCAGGTTATAGAGCTCGTTGTCCCAGAGCTCGCCGCGGCCACAGACTCCGCACCAGTCGGGAGCGCCCCACGAGCCGAGGAACATGCGGTCGAAGCCTAACGACCCGAGCGCAATGTCTCTCGGGTTTGTGGCGTCCCTCGTCAGATGATCTCCTCCGCGGCCCAGGAACTCGATCGACCGTGTCGAGTACGCGGCTTCGACGAGGAGGTTGTTCCGAAGTACACCGCTGTAATTCAGGCTCGTCATCGATCCTGGAATCGAATGCTTCGAATCGAGTGCCGACGCCTCCCAGGCACCGGAGAGGGGTGGTACGTTCGTCTTCCCGCGGTCGTAGTCGAGATACGCGGCAACGAGGGACTGCTTCGATGAAATCTGCCCCGTCAGTTTGGCTTCGACTCGCTCGTCGCGAGTCACCGCCGGAGGCATCGGCTGCTTACTGTCTTTGTAGACTCCAGTCAGACTCGTTTCCGCGAAGCGGCCCGCGACGAAGAACCAGAGCCGGTCCCGCACGATCCGCCCCCCGAGCGTCGCTTCGTACACATGCTCGAGATTTTTCTCCTGTTCGGGCTCACCGTACGCCGACGGCGAGGTCCAGGCCGGGTCCCTGAGGCTGTCACGAAGACTGCCCGCCGTCTCGTTTCCCCCGAACTTCGTCACGACCGAGACGAGGCCGCCCGTGAATCTGCCGTACTCGGCCGAGATCGACCCCTGCAGCACGGACGTCTCGAGGACCGCATCCTCGATGTAGAAGTTGTCCATCGAACCAAGTCCCGACCCGGTCGGTGAGATGGGCTCGTTCGTCACGACGCCGTTGACGAGATAGACGCTGTCGAACACCGGTGCGCCGGAGATGGACTCCCGCCCGAGCGCGCTGGACCTCACCCCCGGGGAGAATCGCGTCACGGACTGAACCGTGCGCTCGATCGGCAGCTCGTCCACGAGCTCGGCCGTGTAGTTCGACTGAATTTCGGTCGTTTCGAGAACACTTGGCGCCGCAGGGACGTTGCGGGCGGTCACGGCAATTGTCTCGACGAGCGGCTGCATCGTCTCCGGAAGCGCGGCAAGCGTAGCGTTCACGCGCTCCGTACGTGCCAGTCCGACGATGACGGCTCTCGCTTCCGGAGCCATGCCTTGTGATTCGAAACGAACAGTGTATTTGCCGGGAGGGAGCGCTCCGAAATTGTAGTCGCCGTTGATGTTCGAGGAGGTACTACGCGTTCCCTGCATCGCCGGCGAGGAGATCGTGACCTTCACATCTGCGAGCGGCACCCCCCGATGCCTCACCGTGCCAGTCAATGCACCAGTCGTCAATTGCGCCGAGACGGAAAGCGAGAGCCACAGTGCACTCAGCAAGATCAGCGGGATGAGAGTAACTCGGTTCACAATCGGCCCTCCTTCTCCTGAGAGACTGCCGTGGCGCCGGGGAGGCCGGGCGAAAGGGTCCGTCCGAACGAGCGCTCAGGCGGCATCGTCCAGCGCCGGCTCGATGCGCAAAGAGATCGATTGATCAGGCGAGCTCCGGCCACGACTCAGGGCCCTCTCCGCTTGACCGGTCCCAGGTACTTGTCGAGCCAGGCAAGGTACTCGCGGAACTCCGCTCTGCGCGGCAACGCGTGGGCTGCTTCGGTGATGAGCAAACGCTTGTCCGCGTCAGGCGTTCCGAGCAGGCGGAAGAATGCAGTCTGGGGCTTACCCAACTCCTTGAAGTCGTATCGACCTTGCACCACGAGTACCGGTGTCTTGACGCGAGTCACGAAATTGAGCGGTTCGACTTCGGGCAGCGCGCGCGACTTACGGAACCCTCCCGAGTAGAGAATTGCCGCGCCGATCCGATCCTCGACCGCGAGCAGGATCGGTGCGTTCGAGGCACCCAGGCTGTAGCCGTAGTAGGCAATCTTCGAGCTGTCGATGTCTTTTCTGGTCTCGAGGTAGTCGATCGATCTTCCGAGCTCTCGGGACCATGCGACCACGTGATCGCGCCAGACGGCAGGTGAGTTGGCGTCGGGTCCGCCCCAACCCACTTTGCCGGTTCCGGTTCGCCCATAGGTCCCTTTGTACATGGGATAGACGAGCGCTCTGCCGCTCTTCGGAAAGGTCTCGAGCCCGTCTGTGATCGAGGGATTGACACTGTCTCCGAACTGGATCCAGCCGAAGTACACGACGACCTGGAATGGCGGAGCGACCTTTCTCGGAAGAAGCAGGTGCACCGTAAGGCGCTCCTCGCCCGATGCCGCGTCGAGACTGACCTTTTCGTGAATCCAATTGTCTTTCGTCTCGGTAGCTTCGATCCGAGCGTTCAACTCCGTCTTGTCATACGCGAAGAGTCCTTTGAGGGCGGCAAACACCTCGTCGGAAACGGGCACCTCTTCTTCGATGGCTCGCTCTTGTACTGTCGACAATCTGGCGTTCGCCTGGGAATCCGGCGGAGAGAAAAGTTCCATGCACCGAAAACCTGCGTCTGCTTTTCGATCCCATGGTGACCTTGTCTGCTTGAATGCGAACATGTAGTCGGGCTCGTCGAATGCACCCCCCAGGATGAATCGATGCTGATCGCTGGTCTCGTTCCAGCACCATTCCTTTGCGTTACCGGCCATGTCGGTCGTACCGAAACCACTCAACGTTCCGGGGCGCCCGACCGGCTGAGTGCCGTCCGAACGGAGATTGCTGCCAGGAACGATGAGGTTCACAAAGTAGGGTTGCGAGGCGTGGACCCAGTGATAGACGGTAGGAAGGCTCTTGCCCGCGTACGTCGCAAACGCCGCGGCCTCGAACCAGCTGACTCCCGTCACGGGATGCTTCGCACTCCCTGACGGGAAGCCGCCGGCCTCCCAGGTCGCGGGACCGTGCCTGCCCGTCGTGTCGACGAATCGGGCTACCGCCACCTCGAACGGCAACTCGGAGTCGTTGTCGACGAACGGTACCTTCCAGTACTCGGGATTCTCGTAGCCACCGGAGTCAACGAACTTCTGGAATTCCTCGTTCGTGACCTCATGGCGGTCGATCAGGTAGTCCTCGAGGCGCAGAGCCGGAGCGCCGGGTAACCCAATGTCCGTCTTGAGCGGTCCGCGCGCGTTTCGCCCCTCCCTGAGAAGAGCGTTTCCCACAACGAACACCATTCCGGCCCTGTTGTCCTCCTCGGGACGGAGCTGAAAGGTCCACTCCAGCGAGGCCGGATAGATCACTCGAGCTTCGATGAACCCGCTCCTGGCGATCTTCCATACGTAGTCGCCGCGCGGGAGGCGCACGTCCGCGAGTGGTGTGGTTCCGACGCGCTCCCACGCGTTCTCGGCTCCTTGGTAGGGCTTGACCCAGACTTCGGCGCCATTCGGGACACTATCGACGGAAGGCATGTCGGTTGCCGCAATCCAGAGCTGCTCGAGCGCCGGCTCCGAAGGCAGGATGGCTTGCGCCTGTCGAATCAGCGTGGTCGCTCTCGCGTACTCCTCGGCATCGACCAGACGCCTGATCTCGGGGATGGCTTCTTTGCGAGCCCACTCCTGCCGGGACGCTCGCCGCCAGAGCACGCCTGCCATCACCAGCATCGCGATGGCAATCACGGCACCACTTACGAGAGCGCCGCGCGAAAGGCGGCGTACCGGACGAAGCTCACTCAGCTGATTCGAACATTCCCGCAACGCCTCGACCACGTCGAGTGCAGATTGCCAGCGTCGGTCAGGCTCCTTTTCGAGGCAACGCCGCACGATCGTCTCGATCGGTGCGAGGGTTCGTCCGCTGGGGGGGCGTCTCCTTCGGCCACGACTCCGGGTCGTGAGCTCCGCCGGTTCCTCCTTGAGAATCGCAGCGATCAGGCCGGCCCTGTTCGTTGCAGCAAACGCCCTGCTGCCGGTGGCCATCTCGTACAGGACCGTGCCGAGCGTGAAGATATCGCTCCGTGCGTCGGCTTCCCGCCCTTCAACCTGCTCCGGCGCCATGTACGGCAACGTCCCGACAATCGCTCCCTCGGCAGTCAACGGTCTGGAGGGTGATTCAACTGCCTCCATCGTCGCCTTTGGGTCGTCGCCATTGGGCGGTGGAGCACGCCGGCGCCCGATGCGCCCCGAATCGCTTTCCTCCAGCACTGCCGCGATTCCCTTTGCGAGACCGAAGTCGACGAGTTTGACCGTCCCCGACGTCGTCAAAATCACGTTTCCCGGCTTGAGGTCGCGATGGATGATGCCCTGCTGGTGCGCGCGGCCCAATGCCTCGGCGATCTGGATGCCTGTCTTCAGCAACTCGCCGAGCGGCAGCGAGCCTCGCACGAGCCGCTCTGCGAGCGTCTCGCCCTCCAGATACTCCATGACCAGGTAGTCGGTTCCTTCCTGCTCGCCGACGTCGAAGAGCGTGCAGATGTTCGGGTGGGCGAGCGACGAGATCGTCTTCGCCTCACGCTGGAAGCGCTGTCTCCGTTCGGAGTCCTCGGAAAACTCCGGTGCCAGAACCTTGATTGCCACTTCCCGGTCGAGCCGGGTGTCGCGGGCGCGATAGACGTCGCCCATACCGCCGGAGCCTAACGGCTCGACGACCTCGTACGGGCCGAGCTTTGCGCCCGCGCGAAGCGGCTCGCGAAGTTTCGCGGAACGAGGTCCCGACCTTCCGGATCCCGAGCTGGGCGTGCGCAGAACCTCGAGCTCGGCGATGACCTCGGCCGCGCTCGAATAACGCTGCCGCGGATCTTTCCGGAGCATCTTCTTGATGATCCGGTCGATCTCGGGAGGAAGCTCGGGGCGCAGCTCGGTGACCGTCGCAGGCTGCTCGTTGAGGATCGAGTAGGTGAGCGCCGCTGCGTATTCGCCTCGGAACGGGCGCGTCCCCGTGAGGAGCTCGAAGAGCAGAACGCCGGAGGCCCAGATGTCGGCCTGCGGGCCGATCTCCTCGCCACGCAACTGCTCGGGCGCCATGTAGGCAGCGGTGCCGAGAGAGGTGCGCGACTTCGTGAGCTGCGAACCGACCTGCAGCTTGGCCAGCCCGAAGTCGACGATCTTGACGATGCCGCTCGCCGTGACCATCACGTTCGCCGGTTTGACGTCGCGGTGAATGACTCCCGACGCGTGGGCATGGCCGAGACCCTGGCAGACCTGCTCCGCGATGCGAATCGCGTCGTCGAGCGAGAAGACAGGCCCGCGCGTGATCCGCTCGGCGAGCGACTCGCCGTCGTAGTACGCCATGGCAATGTACATCTGCCCGTCAGCTTCGAGTTTCCCGAAGTCGAACACCGTACAGATGTTCGGATGGTCGAGAAGCGACGCCGCGCGCGCCTCGCGCTCGAAGCGGCGCTTGGCTTCCGGATCGCGAGTCAGCTCGGGCGGCAGCAGCTTGAG
>JAMPYE010000167.1 GCA_023700825.1 Thermoanaerobaculia bacterium
CCCTCGGGGCTCTTGCCTTCCGAGCCTTTCTTCCCGTCTCCGCGGATCTTCGCAACGAGGTCGTCGCGCCGGACGATCGTTCCCTCGTCGGGCTGCTTCGGATCGACGCCGTCGGGATCGACGAGCTCGAGCGCGAGCAGCGCGGCTTCGTTGACCGAGAGCGATTTCACAGGCTTGTCGAAGTAGTACTTCGCCGCGGCCTCGACGCCGAACACCGCCTCGCCAAAACGGGCCGTGTTGAGATAGAGAACGAGGATTTCCCTGCGCGTCAGCTTTTTCTCGAGCCCGTACGCGAAGGCCACGGCCTGCGCATCCGCGAGCGGCCCGCCGCCGAGCATCGCCGAGCGCACTGCTCCACGCGTGATGCCCGAGTTCCCCGGCATACGGCCTTTGATCGCCGGGATCGACTCGCGCTTCTTCGCGCCGCGCAGTGCCAGTGCCACGCTATCGACCGAAAGCGAGTCGTCGTAGAAGTCCGGATCGACGAGCTCCACCACGGCGCGGCGAAGCGATGGCGCGATCTCGTCGTACGACACCCAGTCCCACTGGACCGCGATACCGTCGTCCCGGAGCGCGTCGATCGCGGGAGTGCCGTCGGGCCTCGACTTCAGGGCAGAAAAGTCGGGCCATGTGTACCAGAGCCATCCGGCGAGCGAGAGAAGCGCGACGAGGAAGATCCAGTAGGCGATGCTGACGAAGTCGATCCTGCGGCGCTGTGATGCCGCACGCTTCGCCCTGGCGGGCTCGACCGGCTCGGCCGCCTCGCTCGCGTCGACCAGATGCGGCCCGTCTGCCGCAGCGGACTTCTGCCCGCGCGCGGAACTCCCCGACGGGGGCCTTGCCACGGCTCCGGACGGAGACCCGGACGACGGCGGACGCGAGGCGGGCACCGCGCCGCTCGGCGACTGGCGGAGCCCGGCGCGCTGCCCGCTTCCCGGGCTCTGCGATTCGCGCGACGCGCTACCTCCGAGGAGCATCGCCGCGCCCGCGCCACCCGACGCAATCGCGTCGTCGAACATCTTCTTCACCGTGCGCAGGTCGTTCGCCATGTCCTTGGTCGACTGATAGCGCTCGTCAGGCGACTTGGCGAGGCAGCCATCGAGGATCGCCTGCATCTCCGGCGGCATCATCGGGAGAAACATCGCGATCGGCTGCGGCTGGGCGAAGACGATCCGGTGCATCGTGTCGATCGACGAATCCGACGCGAACGGCCGTCGCTGCGTGACCGCCTCGTAGAGGATGCTGCCGAGCGAGAAGATGTCCGATCGGTGGTCGATGTCGAGCCCCTGCACCTGCTCGGGCGACATGTACGCGGCCGTCCCCATGACCACGCCTTCCGCGGTCGTCTCGACGCCGCGCTGCTGCGTGGCCTTCTCGGTCAGCTTCGCCAGACCGAAGTCGACGATCTTCGCGTAGCCGTCGGAGGTGACCATGATGTTGTCGGGCTTGAGGTCACGATGAACGATTCCCGCGCCGTGCGCCTTCGCGAGACCGTCGCAGACCTGGCTCATCACCTCGAGAAGCTGGCGGATATCGGTGCCTCTGGCGATCATCTGGCGCAGCGTCTGGCCGTCGATGAACTCCATCGCGATGTAGTGGAAGGTGACGTCGCCGTCGCCGGGCCCGCCCCCTGCCTGCTCGGCGGAAACCGCGACCTGCCCGATCTCGTAAATCGTGACGATATGAGGATGGTTCAGCGCCGAGGCCGAGCGCGCCTCCTGCATGAACCTGCGCACGCGGTCGACCTGTGTCAGGAACTCGGGAGAGAGCGTCTTGAGCGCAACATCGCGCTCGAGCGTCGTGTCGCGGGCTTTGTAGACCTCACCCATCCCGCCCGCGCCGAGGCGGCTCACGATCCGGTAGTGCGACACCGGGGTTCCCGGGCTGAGTAAAAAGGTCTGTGCCATTATGATTCGCGGCTGTGGCCGCGCAGTTCTCTTTCGATCCCCGTCCTGATGCAGGCAGATCGCGGCGCCGTCATGGTTTGACCGGCTTGAGATGCAGCTTGCGGGCGGCGAAGTCGCGATTGACCACGGACGAGATCAACTGCCGGATCTCGAGCAGCGACGGATCTTCGCGATCGAAGGCGAGCCCTGACCTGTAGCTCGCGCCGCGCTCGCTGTTCTCGAGTTTGCATCGCGCCACCGTGCATCGGATGTGCATCGTCGCGCCTTCGAATTCGAACTCGAGTGTCACCTGCTTGCCGCTCGAAAGTGGAAAATCGTGCTCGATTCTCGCCCCGGTTCCGCTGACGTCGACGAGCGTCACGCGGTTCGTGCCGATCTTCGCCGTGAGAGGCGAATCGAAGCGGATACGCTGAATGTTGCGTCGCTCGCTCTTGGATTTCATGCGTGTGATGAGGCGAAGCAAGTGTAACAGAACAGCTGTGTTAGCTGAGCGGGCAGAGTCGTCGACGATCCTAATCCGAACCGCCGCCGGATACCAACTAAAGTTAGATGCCGTCCGTGAACGATCCGTTTCCGGGTCTCAAACGGTTACCGGTGCCGCGCCTTCCGCACCACTGCGCTGGCAGCCGTTGCTGCGATCTCCCGCTACAGCCGGATCGTCCTCGTCCGCCGCGGCCCTCCAGCCGATTCTTCCACCCTGAATCGCGTCGACGCGATCGTCTGGCCCTGGGTAGTCTCAACGATCACCTTCCACTCTCCGGCGGGGATGTTCGCCTTGAAGCTGTAAGCGCGGTATCCGTCCAGTCGTCCTCCGCGAATCGGAAAGGGCACCACGCTCTTCGTCACCCACTGGCCCGCCTCGAGGCGCAGCCAATGATGGCTGACGGTCGTCTCGATCCCACGCGGGACGAAGATCGACGACGCGCACCAGACCCGCGCGCCCGGAGCCTTGTGGACGACAGTCGGCCGCCAGAACATGAGCCGCGCTCGCGGCTCCACGGTGACGAGGTACTCGCTTGCCGTCCTTCGAACGTCGTGTCCCACGACGAGGCGTTTGCCGACCAGCGGCACGGGCGGGATCAGGTTCATCATGTGCATCGACATGAGAACCAACGCGACCGCGATCGTCGGCCACAACTTGTGCTTCCGAAGCGAGATCCTGTTTAGCAGCGCGGCGAGCGCCACCGCGGCGGCCGTGCTCGCGTGGAACCATAGCGGGGAGATGCTGCGGAACAGGTGCGGCAGGATGAAGTTCAGGAGCATCACGCCGCTCACCGTGAGCAGCGTCCACGAGAGCGTCAACTTCTCGTAGTGGCGCTCGAGGAACTCGTTCGACACCAGCATCGCCGCCAGCGCGGAGACGATCACGAACCCCCAGAAGCTCCCTGCGCTGATGAAATAGAAGACGACGAGCGCGCTGAAGATGTTGCCGAGAAAGAACTGGAGCGCGAGGTTCAGGTAGCGCGAGCCGCGGAAATGCGCATCTCTGCCGCGCAGCACCAGAATCGTCGCGCAGATCGTGTAGTAGCCAGAGAGGATCCAGAGATCCACGGGCTTGATCGCCCTGCCGATGGTGAAGACGTCCCAGCAGAAGCCGCCGACGAACGCGATTGCGGGAAGAAGCCGCTGGAGAGGACCCGGCTGCCTCGCCCAGGCCTCGGCGCGCGCGAGGATCCCGCCGTGGACGGGACTGGTGTCCGGGCCGTCGGGAGAAGCCGGGTGATTTCCTTCCATGACCGCCGGAGTCTCCACGAGAGCGGCGGGCGCGTCAACGTCCGAAATGTGCTGACGGTCACTTCCGGGCGTGAGTCGTGTCGATGGCGGCCTCCCGACCCCGTGAGATAACCTCCGCGACAGCAAGCAGGAGTGCGCCTGCGGTCGCGGCGCCGAAGCTCCCGGAGGCAGAAATGAACCACGACTGGCAGAAGAATGCCGTATCCCCCGAAGAGGCCGTGAAACTCGTCAAGAGCGGCTCGCGCATCTTCGTGCATGGAATGGCGGCGACACCGACCCCGCTGACCGACGCTCTCGCCGAGCGCCGGGACCTGACCGACTTGAAGCTCTACCACCTCCACACCGACGGCCGCTGCGCGTGGGTCGAGCCCGAGCACGCGGACCGCATTCGCGCGGTTTCGCTCTTTACCGGTGCCCCGCTTCGCAAGGCGATCGAAGAAGGGCGCGCCGACTTCGTCCCCGTGTTTTTGAGCGACGTCCCCCGGCTCTTCCTCACGAGGACGCTACCGCTCGACGTCGCGATCCTGCAGCTGTCCCCTCCCGACAAGCACGGGTACTGCACGCTTGGATCGTCGGTCGACACGGCGCTGGCCGCGTCGCAGTCGGCGACCGTGATCATCGCGGAGATCAACGAGCGCATGCCTCGAACGCACGGCAATACGCTCGTTCACATGAGGCGGATCGACGCGTTCATTCACACCAGCCGGCAGCTTCACCTGCACGAAGTCTCCCACCCGAACGAGATTGAATCTGCGATCGGCGCCCACGTCGCGGACCTCGTTCCGGACGGCGCGACGCTCCAGATGGGGATTGGCGCGATTCCCGATGCGGCACTCTCACGGATGACGCACAAGGTCGATCTCGGCATCCACACCGAGATGTTCTCCGACCGCGTCATCGATCTCGTCGAGGCGGGCGTCATCACCAACAGGCGGAAGAGAGTTCACAAGGGACGGATCGCGGTAAGCTTCGTCGTCGGCACGCAGCGGGTGTTCGACTTCGTCGACGACAATCCGTACGTGGCGTTCTTCCCCTGCGACCATACCAACGACACTGCGGTCATCCGCAAGAACGACCACGTCGTCGCGATCAACTCCGCGCTCGAGGTCGACCTCTCGGGCCAGGTCTGCGCCGACTCGATGGGCTACAGGATCTACTCGGGGATCGGCGGCCAGATGGATTTCATCCGCGGCGCGGCCCTCTCCGAGGGAGGGAAACCGATCATCGCCCTGCCGTCGACGGCGAAGGGCGGCACGATCTCGCGCATCACTCCGGCGATCAAAGAAGGCGCAGGCGTCGTCACTACGCGCGGCCACGTGAACTGGGTCGTCACCGAATACGGTGCCGTCAACCTCTGGGGCCGCTCGCTCCGCGAGCGCGCCGAGATGCTGATCTCCATCGCGCACCCCGACTTCCGCGGCGAGCTCAAGCAGTTCGCGAGGAACGTGCGTCACTACGTGATCTCGTAGACGCGAAAGCGGAGAGCATGTCACGCGCGCGGATCTCCCGGTCCGCGCGCGTCTTCTTATGAGGAGGGGATTCCCGCCCCGCACGACCAGCCGTCCTCCACGGTGTGCGGCACCGCGGTGCCGTACACCGTTCGCCGCATCGTCCGGGCGGAGCCGGGCTCCTCTTCGAAGGCGTCCCCTCGCGCGCCCAGTCCCGAGCCTGAGGCGACTCACCGATGCCAGGCTGGCGGGGCTCCCCGTCATGCGCACGATGCTCCCGCGGACACAAGTCTGGTATGCCACCGCGGGCCGCGCTATCTTTAGATGATTGTTGCGATCTCGCAACGTGATTAGTGTGGGCGTCGGGGAGCGGCGTCGCACCGATGCAACACGCCAGAGGCTGCGAGACGATGCCAGAGAGCGGACTCGACTACCGGAACATCTACGAGTTGAACGCGACGGGTGTCTGCCGGCTCGATGTGACCGGTCGCGTCATCGACTGCAATCACGCGCTCGCGATCCTGCTCGGCTACGCGACGCGCGAGGAGTTCCTGGCCGTCGAGCGCCTCGAATTCGTCAACGAATCCGACGGCGAGCTGATCCTCGCGGCGCTCCGCGACCTCGGGGAGCTCCGCACGATCGAGGTTCCGCTCCGCAGGCGCGACGGCTCGGTCGCCTGGCTTTGCCAGAACGCCACCGCGACGACCGACGCAGACGGGAACGTCGTGTTCGACGCGGTCCTCATGGAGACGAGCGAGCAGCGCGAGGCGATCCAGCAGCTCGAGCACTTCTCCCTGCACGATCCCCTGACCGAGCTCCCGAACCGGACACTCTTTCTCGATCGCCTGACCGTTGCACTCGCCGCCGCAAGGCGGGGCCAGCGACGCATCGCCGTGCTCTACGTCGACCTCGACTACTTCGCGGCGGTGGTGTCGCGCTGGGGCGTGTCGACCGCCGAACGGATCCTCAAGCGGGTTGGCGTTCGACTCGCCGACGCGGTGCGGGTGGAGGACAGCGTGGCGCGGATCAGCAGCGACGAGTTCGCACTGCTCGTCACCGGATTCGGCGACGAGGAGACCTGCGCGATCATCGCGCAGCGCGTCGTGGACTCGATCGCGCAGCCCTTCGTTTTCGACGGCCATGAGATCACGATCGCGTGCAGCGTCGGAATTGCGGTGTTCCCGACGGACGGAGCGGAGGCCGACTCGCTGCTCGATAACTCGCGCGAGGCGATGCTTCGCGCGAAGGAGACGGGACGGAACTCGTATCAGTTCCACCGCAACGCCGTGAGCCAGCGGGCGTTCGAGCGTGCCCTGCTCGTGGGCGGCGTCCGGCGCGCCCTGCTCAACGGTGAATTCGTCCTCCATTACCAGCCCGAGATCGACACGCGCACCGGGAGAATCGATTGCATCGAAGCGCTGCTGCGCTGGAATCACCCCGAGTTCGGGCTCGTCGAGCCGATCCGCTTTCTCGCGGCTGCCGAGACGTCATACCTCGCCGAATCGATCGGTGAGTGGGTGCTGACCGAAGCGTGCCGGCAGGCGCGCGAGTGGGAGTCGATCGGCCTCAACGGCGCCCGCATCGCGATCAACCTCTCTCGCCAGCAGCTCGAGAAACCGCACCTGATCGACGACATCGATCGAATCTTCCGCCACGCAGGGGTCAGCCCCTCGATTCTCCAACTCGAAGTCAGCGAGCGAGCGATTCCCGACTGCCAGGAAATGCTCGACACCCTCAACGAGCTGAAGTCGTTCGGATCGCACCTCGCGATCGACGACTTCGGCACCGGCAGATGCTCGTTTCAACAGCTCAAGTCGCTTCCTGCCAATACTTTGAAGATCGACCGCTCGTTCATCCAGAACGTGCCTGCGAGCCGGGAAGACAGCGCGATCGTCGAGGCGATCCTGACCATGGCGAACGGGCTGCAGCGCCGGGTCGTTGCGGAAGGGGTCGAAACTCGCGAGCAAATGACTTATCTTCAGCAGAAGCGCTGCACCGAGATGCAGGGATTCCTTTTCGGAAAGCCGATTTCGGCGCATGATATGGAAGAGTCACTGAGACTCCAGCACTGAAACAAAACTGGCTGTTCCTTACATATAAGTTTATAGACGGCGGATTCGGCCCGCCGAAGGACCTCCCGCTTGCCGTGTCAGCCCGTGGACGAGCGCTGACTCCGGGGCCAAGTAGATCGGCATCCTCCATTCCGGGAGGGCACGGCACAGCGGGGGGTCCTTCGGCGGGCCGATTCGTTTCGGTGACTCCGCTGCAACGAATCAGTCACCCGGCACCTCTGCACCACCGCCTCCGCGTAGACTCGCCTCCATCGTGAACACATCCGGAGGCCTCCAGTGAAGCGAATCGTGCTCTTCATCGCCGCCGCCGTCTTCGTCGCGGCCGCATTCCCTGCAATGGCACAGAGCTGGCGCGAAGCCAACAGGGCCGCGCTCGACGCGTACAAGAGCGAGGACTGGCCGGCCTATCTCCAGAGCGTGACAAGGCTCGACGAGCTGCGGCCTAACCATCCGCGCGTGCTCTTCAACCTCGCCGGCGCTCTCGCGCGCAACGGGCGCGAGGACGATGCGCTCTCCGCGCTCGAGCGCCTCGCCTCGATGGGTGTCGTCATGCCCGTGAAGGACGACGCCGATCTCGCGACGCTGCGCACCGCGCCTCGCTTCGCGGCGGTCGTCGAGCGGCTCACGAAGAACGGGGCTCCGTTCGGATCGGCGAAGCGCGCGGCGACGATCGATGCAAAGGGCGCGCTCCCCGAGGGAGTCGCGTATCACTCGAAGTCGGCCACCCTCTTCGTGAGCACCGTCATCGGACGCTCCGTCTGGAGCGTCGACCGGAAGGGCCGCGCCTCGAAGCTACCGATCGCCGGAGATCAACTCTGGAGTGCGATGGGAATGAAGGTCGACCAGAAGCGCGGCCTCCTCTGGATCTGCACGGCCGCGACGACGATGACCCCGGGGATCGACGCGGCACTCGAAGGCCGCTCCGCGCTGATCGCCTGGGACATCAAGGCGGCGAGGGTCGTCGCACGCGTCGAACTGGCCGAGGAGGGAGTGAAGCACTGGTTCGGCGATCTCGAGCTCGATTCGAAAGGAAACGCCTACGTCAGCGACACGACGGCTGCCGCGATCTACCGCCACGTTCCGGGGAGCGGAAAACTCGAGCTCTGGCTCAAAGACGAGAGGATCGCCAACCCGCAGGGCCTCGCCTTTGCCGGAAGTGATTCGCTCCTGTTCGTCGCGGACTACCCAACCGGGCTCTGGGCGATCGACGCTGCGACGAAGAGCGTCGAGCCCGTCGCCGCTGCACCCGATGTCTCCGTCGTCGGAGTCGACGGCCTGCTCTGGATGCGCGGAAGCCTCGTCGCGGTTCAGAACGGCACATCGCCGCAGAGGATCGTCCGTCTCGGCTGGGACGCGAAGCAGCGCCGCGTCACGTCCTGGGAGCTCCTGGAGGCGAACCGCCCTGAATTCGAAGAACTGACCCTCGCGACGGCCGTTGGCGACTCGCTCTACTTCATCGCGACGAGCCAGTGGGAGGCCTTCGACGAGAGGGGCAAGCTGAAGGAAGGGGCGTCACCGCGCGAGATCGTCGTCATGAAGCGGTGAAGCATGTGGAGTGCGAAAGCGCAGCTTTCGCGCCTGAGCGCGGCGCCG
>JAMPYE010000168.1 GCA_023700825.1 Thermoanaerobaculia bacterium
ACGACGATGACCGAGGGGGCCTTTCGAGGCCCCCTCGGATTCTCCAGCGAAGAATCGAAGGGGATGCAATGACGATGAGACCATACGTATACGTGGGAGCGGTATTGCTGCTCCTTTTCGGTCTGCCATCGGGCATCGTCGCCTCGCCACCGGAAAGCGCGGATGCGCAGCCGACGGTCAGCTGCTCGGATTGTCACGAGCAGGCCGCGGCCTTCACCGGGAACCCGCACGCGCGGGGGAAGGTGGAAAACGGACAGGTACCGAACGCCGTCTGCGAGTCGTGCCACGGGAGTGGCGCGGCCCACATCGAAGCGGGCGGCGACAAGACGATGATCCAGGGGCTCGCGGGTGCGAAGGGTGCGGATGCGTGCCTCACGTGCCATGCGCGGCCGGATGGGAAGACGACACACCGCGGGAGCGCGCATGCGAACACCGACGAGGTGAACTGCAAGACGTGCCACGCGATCCACACGGCGCCCCGAGGGGCGGACAAGCTGTTGGTGAAGCCGGCGACGGAGCTGTGCGCGACGTGCCATCTGGGAGCGGCAGCGTCGTTCCGGGACAAGCCGTACGCGCACCGGATCGGGCGCGGCGGGATGGAGTGCTCGACTTGCCACAACCCGCACGGGCGGGTGGGCAAGGACAACCTGCGGGAGACGCGGGCGGGCGAGGTGATCTGCCTGTCGTGTCACACGGACAAGCGCGGGCCGTTCGCGTTCGAGCACGGAGCGCAGTCGCAGGGCGACTGCACGACGTGCCACGAGCCGCACGGGTCGAACAACCCGAAGCAGCTCAAGCGTGCGAGGGTCATGGAGCTGTGCAGCGAGTGTCACTCGCCGACGGGCGGGACGTACGGATCGCAGCCGCCGTCGTTCCACAACACGGGGTTTGCGCGGTATCAGAACTGCACGAGCTGCCACACGGCGGTGCACGGGTCGAACCGTTCGCCGGCGCTGCTCAAGTAAAGGAAGGAGACGACGATGCGAAAACACTTTGCTCTGCTCCTTCCGCTACTGCTGCTTGCGGTCCCGGCGCTGGCCGAGACCTTCCCGCTCGACTTCGAGCTGGGCTACCGCTGGACCACGATCGACGGCAACGACGACGTGTACCGGTCACAGATCAACGAGGACGAAGGGCTGCTTCTTCGGAGCTTCAATTACTCGGGCAGCAACCTGAGTGGGGACGCGACGATGCTGGACACGTTCCGGATCACGGCGAGTGATCTGGGATCGGGGCCGTCGAGCATGCTGCGGATCGACGCGGGACGGAGCGACTTCTACAAGCTGCGGGTCAACTACCGGCGGATGGAGGCGTACAACGCGCTGCCGCAGTTTGCGAACCCGCTGCTGGGCCAGGGGATCATTCCGGGCCAGCACACGATGGACCGGACGCGGCGGATGATCGACGCGGACCTGGAGTTCATGCCGGGACGGCCGATCTCGTTCGTGGTCGGCTACTCGCAGAACGAGTACGACGGGCCGGGCGAGACGACGTACTTCGTGGGGCAGGACGAGTTTCTGCTGCGGCAGGAGATCGACGACTCGGAGCAGGAGATGCGCGCCGGGCTGTCGTTCAACTACGAGCGCTTCTGGGGGAACATCACCCAGGGGTGGCGCACGTTCGACGGGGACGAGACGCTGACGCTCTCTCCGGGCGCGGGCGCGGGCAACAACCCGGGATCGATCCTGGGCACGCCGGTGACGGCGACAGGGGTCTCGCTGGAAGGGCGTAACGAAGTCGACACGCCGTTCACGAACATCTACCTGTCGGGACGGCCGATGGACCGCTTGACGCTGACGGGGACGTACGTGCAGTCGTCGGCGGAGACGGACTACGAAGGCGTGGAGGGGACGACGGGAAGCTTCGTCGGCTTCGACATCGGGCGGTTCTTCTCGGGAATCAACCAGGGCGTGAGCTCGAGGGGCGAGAACGACCGGTGGCGCGGCGGAGTGCGCGCCGAAGTGGTGCTCACCGAGGGGATCGATCTTCTGGCGGGGTATCGCACGGAAGAGCGCGAGCTCGAAGGTGCGGCGCTGATCCAGACGCTGTTCCTGAACACGGTGTCGTTCGGCGGGGTGAACTTCGGGGATCTGCAGCAGATCATCGACGCAGGGAACTCGATCGACCGCGACGAGGACATCGCCGACATCGGAGTGCAGTTCCGCTCGCTCGGGCCGGTGTCGCTGCGTGCGACGTACAGCGAGACGAGCCAGGAGATTTTCGCGACGCCGGACGTGTCGGAGATCGTGATCGACGAGCCGTACGGCGGACAGGGCGGAGAGTTCGAGAGGAAGATCAAGACGTTCGACGTGGGCGCCTCGATGGTGCTGGCGGGCTTCACGCTGTCGGGGCAGTACCGGGACGACAGCGCGGACGACCCGATCTTCCGGACGGATTACCTGGACCGGCAGAAGTCGCGCCTTCGCGCGGCGTATGCGACCAAGAGCGGGATGTTCCGGGCGAGCGTGCTCGCGGAGAACACGGAAGCGGAGAACCGCGAGGGAGGCGTGGGCTACGACGGCGAGATGGACGTGCTGGCGGCAGACGTCGAGATCGCGCCGTGGCCGATGCTGAGGCTGCGCGGGTCGTACGCGGAGTACGAGTCGTCGAGCGTGGTGCTCTGGCGAAGGCCGGAGTCACTGACGATCGACGAGTCGGTCGAGACGGAAGAAGGGGAGTCGATGGAAGCCGGTCTGACGCTGCTGTTCAAGCCGGTGACGGTCGACCTGGGCTACGGCTCGTTCGAGAACGAGGGAAGCCTGCCGCTGGAGATGAACCGGCTGCGCGGGCGACTCACGTTCAAGCTCAAGGGAGCCGTGGGCCTCGCGGCGGAGTACGCGTACGACGAGTACGACGAGTCGACGGAGAACATCGCCGACTACACCGCGGAGCGCTACGGGCTGTACCTGACCTGGTCGCAGTAGCGACCACGAACACAACACAACAACCACGACGGCGCCCGGGGAACCCCGGGCGCTTTCGCGTTGAAGGCGAAGTGCGGAGTGCGGAATGAGAGCACGGCACGCGTCTCGCGCTGTTTGGTTCTCCATTCTTCATTCTGCCTTCGACATTTTCCATTTCGGTCTCCGTGCAGTCACGAACACCGAAATGAAGAATGTCGAAGGCAGAATGAAGAATGGAGAATCGCGCCCCGCAAACAGCGCGCGTCGCTTCCTTTTCCGATCCGGTGCCGCCCGCGTGTTCACACAAATCCGATATCCGCAATCCGAAATTCGAAATCCCGCCGGACTCTGTCGACGATCACCTGCCTCACTGGGGTAACATTCGGCTTCACATGAAGTCTCCCCGCCTCGCAGGCGCTCGACTGATCGCTGCAGCTCTGCTTTGCCTCGCGCTCGCGACTGTCTCGCGCGCAGCGGAGCAGCGCGATCCGTCGTTCCGGTTGCTGACGCGCTACAACCCGATGGAAGCGAAGGATGCGGGGACGCAGACCTTTGCGATCGCGCAAGACAACCGCGGCGTGCTCTACTTCGGAAACATCGGTGGGGTCGTGGAGTTCGATGGCGTCTGGTGGCGTCTCATCAAACTGCGGGGAGACTCGCCCGCATTCGTGCTTGCGTCGCTCCCGGACGGCCGCATCGCTGTCGCGGGGATGGACGAGCTCGGATACCTCGAGGCGGATGCGACCGGCGCCACCGCCTACGTCTCGCTCGTCGAAAAGCTGCCGGAGGATCTGCGCGACGCGGGCGAGTTCCTGTGGGTTCATTCGACGCGCGACGGGGTCGTCTTCGTCTCGACGAAGCTGATCGCCGTGTGGCGTCCGGACGGAATTCGCGTCATCCGAAGGCTCGAGGACAGCCCGCAGCCGCCGCGCGCCTTCCTGGTCGACGACCGGGTGTGGCTCGCGCTTCCCGACGGGCTATGGCGAATCGTGGGAGACGAAATAGAGAGAGTCCCCGGCGGAGAGCTCTTGAAGGACCGCAAGGTGAGGATGGTCCTTCCGTGGAGCAATGGCCGGCAGCTCGTCGGGATTCGTGACGAAGGGCTCCGGATCTTCGACGGGCGCAGCGTGGAGCCCTTCGCTCCGGCGGTCTCCGATCTCGTGAATCGGTTCCTCGTCATGACGGGTGTCAGGCTTTCGGACGGCCGGTACGCGATCGCCACCTTGCGGGGCGGCGTGATCGTGATGACGCCGGAAGGGGAAATCGACGAGGTGATCGACTCGTCCACCGGGCTTCCCGACGAAGACATCAGCGATGCCGTCGTGACGTCGGACGGTTCGCTCTGGCTCGCCATGGACAGCAGCATCGCGCGGATCGAGGCATCGTCGGCACTGACGGTCGTCGATGCGCGAGGCGGCCTTCGCGGGACGCCGGTGTCGATCGTGAGACACGGAGGTGCGATCTATGCGGGAACGACGAGCGGCCTCTACAAGCTCGCCCGTCCGAAGGGCTGGCTGAGCGGAGATCTCTCGCCGCGGAGGATCGCGCATCCGGTTGGCGACGACATCCGCTCCGCCTGGGCCTTCGTCTCGACCGGAGACGACCTGCTCGTCGGCACCGGGGACGGAGTGCTCGCGATCCGCGGCGACGGCGAGCCGCGGAAGCTCGAGGGAACCGGCGAGATGCTCTGCTATTCGCTGCTGCAGTCGACCGTCGACCCGGACGTGGTATGGGCGGGCCTCCGCGAAGGGCTCGGCGTGGTCCGGCGGAAGGGCGGCGCGTGGGTGTGGGAAGGCATCGTCGAGGGCGGACCGGAGAACATCAGGACGATCGTCGAGGAGTCGGCGGGGAAGCTCTGGGCCGGCACCGGCTTCGACGGCGTCGCACGCATCGAACTGACGGGTGAATCGGGTCGGCTGCCGATCGCCCGGGTGAAGACATTCGGCAAGAGTGAGGCGAGCGTATTCCGGCTCGCGGGGAGAATCGTCTTCACGACCGACGAGAAGCGGATTCTCCGCCTCGACGAGGCGACGGGGAAGTTCTCCCCCGATCCGGTGCTCGGCGGGCTCGGGAACGAGTCGATTCCTTACGCGCTCGCGGACGATCTCGAAGGGAACGTCTGGATGAACACCCGTCCCGTCGGCGTGGGGCGCAGGCAGTCGCGCGGAGCGTACGAGTTCGACGACCGGATCCTCATGAACATGCCGGGGAACGACATCCAGGCGATCTACGTCGAGCACGACGGTTCCGTCTGGTTCGGAACGGAGGCGGGGCTGGTGCGCTACGACTCGCGCCTGCCGCGGCGGCCCGACCCGCCACGCGCGCCGCTCGTGCGGCGTGTCACCGTGAACGGCGAGCCGATCCAGGGCGCGGGAGGAAGGTCCGTCGTAATCTCCGCCGGCGCCCGCCGCGTTCGTTTCGAGACCTCGGCGGTCTCCTACGAGCGCGGGGTGCAGTACCAGTACCGGCTGGCCCCGATCGAGACGGCCTGGACCCCGTGGACGAACGAGCCGGTGACCGAGTTCACGAACCTCTGGGAAGGCGACTACACGCTGCTGGTGCGAAGCCGGAGCCCGCGGGGCGACGTGAGTCGCGAGCAGTCGTGGAGCTTTCGCGTGCTGCCGCCGTGGTACCGGTCGACGTGGGCCTGGGTCTGCTGGATTGCGATCGGACTGCTGATCGTCGTCGCACTGCCGGTCGCGCGCAATCGCTCGCTACGCAACCGGGCGAGGCTCCTCGAAGAGCAGGTCTCGGAGAAAACGGGGGCGCTCACACACACCGTGGAGCAGCTTCGCATCGCGAACGAGAAACTCGAGGAGCTGTCGTTCGACGACCCGCTGACCGGGATCCCGAACCGTCGAAGGTTCGATCAGGCGCTCGACGGCGAGTGGAAGCGGGCGCGCCGCGCCGGGAAGCCGGTCGGTTTCGTGCTGATCGACCTCGATCACTTCAAGTCGCTCAACGACACGAAGGGCCACCAGTTCGGCGACGAGGCACTCCAGCGGATCGCGACCTTCCTCGAGCGAAGCCTGCGTCGCACCGGCGACCTGGTCGCGCGATACGGCGGCGAGGAGTTCACCGTCATTCTCCCTAACACGGAGCTTCCCGGTGCGATGCACTTCGCCGAACAGCTCCGTGCGGGAATCGAGAAGCTCTCGATCCCGAACGACGGCTCTCCCTTCCGCTACGTCACGGCGAGCTTCGGCGTCGGCTCGGTGGTGCCCGCCGAGAACGTGGAGCCCGACACGCTGATCGCCGCCGCCGACCGCGCGCTCTACCGCGCCAAGGGAGACGGTCGGAACTGCGTCCGCGCCGCCCTGTAAGGCGAGAGAAAGGCGGGCGTGAGCGGGAGCGTGTCCTCAGCGCGCGACCGCGGCTCCGGCAGCGACCGCAGCGAGCGCATGCTCGAGATCGCCGAGGATGTCCTCGACGTCTTCGCACCCGACCGCGAGGCGGACGAGACCGGGCGTGATCCCCTGGAGCTTCTGTTCCTCTGCCGCAACTCCCTTGTGGGTCATCGACGCCGGGTGCTCGATGAGCGACTCCACGCCCCCGAGCGAGACGGCGAGAGTGATCATCTGCACCGAGTTCATCATCACGCGCCCGGCTTCGACGCCACCGTGCAGCTCGAACGCGATCACCGAGCCGGGGCCCGACATCTGTTTCGCGGCGAGCGCGTACTGCGGGTGCGACGGAAGGCCCGGGTACCGCACCCATGCGACCGTCTCGTGCTTCTCGAGCCACTCCGCGATCGCCATCGCGTTGCGCTGCGCACGCTCCACTCTCATGCCGAGCGTGCGGATGCCGCGAAGCACTAGCCACGCCTGATGCGGATCCATGGTGCATCCGAACGTGACGGCCACGTCGCGGATCGCTTTCAGGTGCTCGGGTTTCCGGGCCACGACGATGCCGGCCACGACGTCGGCATGCCCGTTCAGCGACTTCGTCATGGAGTGGAGCACGATGTCGGCTCCCTGCTCGAGTGGCCGTTGCAGGATCGGCCCCGCGAACGTGTTGTCGACGACCAGAGGGATGCCGGCTCCGCGCGCCGCGGCGACCGCAGCCTCCATGTCCACGAGGTCGACCGTCGGGTTCGCCGGCGTCTCGATGTAGACGAGACGGGTCTCGGGGCGGATCGCCGCCTTCAGCGCGGCCGAGTCGGCCGAGGCGACGTACGTCGCGGTGACGCCGAAGCGAGTCAGGTACTTGTCGACGAGCCCGCGCGAGGGCCCGTAGACGGGATGCGTCATGACGAGGTGGTCGCCCTGACGCAGCAGGGCGAGGAGTGCCGTACTCACGGCCGCCATTCCCGTGGCCGTCGCCACGGCGCCGCAGCCACTCTCGAGCTCGGCGACGCAGGCCTCGAGTGCCTGCACCGTCGGATTGCCGAGGCGCGTGTAGATCGGGCCGGGAGATTCACCTGCGAATCGCGCTGCGCCCTCTTCCGCCGACGGGAAGGCGAAGGTGGAGCTCTGGTAGATCGGCACCGAAACGGCACCCTTATGTTCCGCCGGGTCGAGCCCGCCGTGGATGATTTTGCTGTTGCGGCCCTTCGGTTCCGTCTTCATCGGGGGATTTCCTCCGTCGCACTGCGACATTCCGGTCTCATCGCGCGGCAGGGCTTCAGTTGTCCGGCCCTTCGCAGCGTGGCGGTACATTCTGCGACCTGCGGGCCGAATGTCACGGTGCGTCCGCAACCATCGCGTCGTGACCCGCGTCACCAGGGAGCGCCGAACCGAATGGTCCTGGGGCGAATCGTGCGGGCGCGTCGGTGGCTGAGCGTCCGCTGTCGATCATTGTCATTCCTCCAATAGCCAGACGCCACTCGCCCCGGGAAGGGACGAGTGGCGTCTGGCCCAAAAGTAAGAAGCCGCTCGTTGCCGAGCGGCTTCCGGTTCACCTTCGATTGGTTGCGGGGGCAGGATTTGAACCTGCGACCTTTGGGTTATGAGGTCTACAAGCCAAGAAGCAAATGTTTGTGATAACGCCTGTGGTGTCAAACACTTCGTCTCTTGCCGTGTCTAGGTCGTTCGGCCTGTTGTCTAGGTGGAGCCGTGCGGAGCAGGCGTGAAGAGTAGCGAGTTGATTCGTTGGGTGTTAGGCGTGAGTCCGTTGGTCGATTGGGCAGCGTGTTGGGCGAACCGACGTGTGCAACGATTCACTTGCGCGCAACAAGCAGCGAGTTTTCCCGCAGATATGCAGCGAGAACGGGGATGACTGCTTTCGCGACAGCCTCGCTGACCGGCGGGCACACTGCGTTGCCGAACTGCTTGTAAGCTTGCGTGTCCGAGACGACGATCGGCAACTCGTCAGGAAACCCCATTAGGCGGGCGCATTCACGTGGCGTGAGTCTGCGCGGACTCTTGCCGCGCTGTGGGATGAGGATCTCCGACCCATCTTTGAAGTAGCGAGCGCTGAGTGTCCGCGCGACGCCATCGAGCTTCACGAGGCCGAAACCGAACCCATTGCCCTTTTCCTGGTGCTTTTTCGCGTAGTTCTGAAGGTAGAGCCACAGCTTGTTGGTGAGCGTGTATTTGGGATCGACCTGTTTCTCCAGAATGTCCCTGATTGCATGCTTCTTTTCGGGCGCGTCGGGGAAGACGAAATCGACCCACTCGCCGAATCGGTCCGTGTCGAAGCCTACGATGATGACGCGCTCGCGGTGCTGCGGAAGCCAGTGGGCAGCGTCGATCACCTGAGCAAACACACGGTAGCGCAGTCCTTCAAGTGTCGAACGAATGACCTCCCACGTCCGGCCACCATCATGCGATCTGAGGTTCTTCACGTTCTCGAAGAAGAGCACCGGCGGTCGTTTGGCCTCGACGATTCTGGCAAGGTGGAAGAA
>JAMPYE010000169.1 GCA_023700825.1 Thermoanaerobaculia bacterium
CGAAAGGGGGGACTCGAACCCCCACGGCGATTAAGCCACTGGATCCTAAGTCCAGCGCGTCTGCCAATTCCGCCACTTTCGCAAACATCGAGGACCGGGAACCGGGCCATTCGGTCGCCCGTCTTCCCGGTCCTCGGAACTGCGAATCGGATTTGGTGCCTCCACTAGGACTCGAACCTAGAACCAACGGATTAAGAGTCCGCTGCTCTACCAATTGAGCTATGGAGGCAGGGAGCCTACGAAACTACCCATCGCAGCGTCGTATTTCCCGCGGACGCGGATTGTAGGAGAGTGGCCGCCGAGCGTCAATGAAGAAAAGAGGCGACGCCTCGCGGGCGTGAGGCGCGCTCACGCGCGCCTCATCAGAAGGCGCCGCTGCCGCGGCGCTGAAGATCGTTCGATCATGCCCCCACCCTTACGGGTGGGGCTATTCAGAAACGGCCGCTGCCGCGGCCGGAGGCGAGTCAGAAACGGCCGCTGCCGCGGCCGGAGGCGAGATCGAGAGATCGTCTGGCGCCCACCTGACGCCGCGGTAGCGGCGTCATTCTGGATAGCCCAGCGCGTCAGCGCTGGGGAGCGTCGTCAAACAATGATCCGCGCCGCGGTAGCGGCGCTATTCTGGATCGTCCGGCGCGTAAGCGCCGCCTCCCCGTTGCACGCCGAGCAGTTCCCGAGGTACCTTCGGGCAGGGACTTACGCCAGGTCGACCAGCGACCATGGCTCACAGCTACAACGCGCATTTCATTCATCTCGTCTTCAGCACGAAAGCTCGCAAGGCGTCGCTCACGCCCCAGGTTCGCGGCGAGCTCTTTCCTGTTCTCATCGGAATCGCTCGAAATGTCGGCACGACGCCGGTCCGCGTAGGCGGATGGGTCGATCACGTGCATCTGCTCCTGGCGCTATCCGCGAACTCGCAGGTCGCGTCGATCGTGCGAGATCTCAAGTCGAATTCGAGCAGATGGATCCACGAACGCTGGCCTGCGAGGAAAGGCTTTGCCTGGCAGGATGGATACGCGGCTTTCAGCGTTTCGCCGGGGAAGCTGGAATCAGTGAAGCGGTACATCGAGACCCGGGAGGAGCATCACCGGCGCCTTTCGTTCAGGGACGAGTACCTTTCCTTCCTGGACGCGGCAGGGATCGTATACGACGAACGATTCGTACTGGGATGAGCGGAGGGAAGCCCCACGCTCACGCGTGGGGCAATTCAAATGGCGCCCCTGTCGCGGCGCGCGTGGTTTGTGTGATTACGATTCCCCCGCCCTCACGGGTGGGGCTATCCAGATGCGGCCGCTTCCGCGGCCGAAGGCGCTATCGAGATCATCTCGCACGAACACACGCGAGATGACGAACGACAGTGGCTCCCTCACGCCGCCGCGAGGTGGTCGTCGAGCATGAGGCGGGCGCGGCGCATGTAGCCGAGGCCGGAGAAGAGCGTCATGCCGAGGGCGAGGAGCGAGAAGGGCGGGAGAAGCGCGAGGCCCACGGGCGCGAGCGCGCCGTTGGCTGCCATCACCGCCGCGAGCGTGACGATCTGGATCACGGTCGAGGTCTTTCCCGCGAACGAGGGAGGGAAGCGGCGCACGCGGATGCGCGTGTAGAGGAGATAGGCGAAGACGGTGATCATCAGGTCGCGCATGAAGATCGTCACCGTCAGCCAGAGCGGCAGGCGATGCCCGATCGAGCCGTCGACCGTGTAGATGATGTAGGCCGAGAACATCATGATCTTGTCGGCCGCGGGGTCGAGGACGGCGCCGATCGACGACTTCTGGTTGAAGCGCCGCGCGATCCAGCCGTCGAAGATGTCGCTGATCCCGGCGGTGACGAACAGGGTGAAGGCGAGCGTGTGGCGTCCCGTGAGCGCCGCGGCGACGAAGAACGGGATGAGCCCGAGCCTGCCGACCGAGATCATGTTGGGAATCGTCAGCACGCGACGACGCCGCGGAGGCACCGGCGCTTCGGGCGTGGTGACCGCCTCGACGCTCTCCGTCACGACGCCTCGCGGAACTTGCGGAGCGCTTCGCGCCGCATGTAGATCGTCTTGCCCTCGGAGAGGAGCAGGCCCTGTTCCATGAGCTCGTGAATGAGGCGCGAGACCGTCTCGCGCGAGGTGCCGATCGTGTTCGCGATCGCCTGATGGGTCGGTCGCGTCACGGCGACGTAGCCGTCCGGGGCTTCCCTCCCCTGGCTGGCGGCCAGCTCGAGAAGGTAGCGTGCGAGCCGGCCGTAGACGTCCATCGTCGCCAGCGATTCGATGCGCGACGACGCGTCGCGAAGACGCTTGGACATCTCGGCGAGCAGCCTGCGCGTGATGCCGAAGTTCTCCCGCAGAAGCTCGAGGAAGTCGCTCTGCCAGATCGTGAGCACCTCGAGCTTCTCGGTCGCGATCACGCTCGCCGAGCGCGGCTCGTCGTCGAGCAGCGACATCTCGCCGAAGAACTCGCCGGGGCCGAGGGTCGAGAGGATGATCTCCTTTCCCTCGGGCGAGGTCATCGAGATCTTCACCCGCCCCTGCTTGATGAGGCAGAAGACGTCGCCACGCTCGTCCTCGCGGATCACCACCTCGTCGCGCGCGAAGCGGCGCGGCTTCGCCACCGCGGCGACCGACGCGAGCTCCGCGTCGTCGAGCTCGGCGAAAAGCGAGAAGCGGCGGAACAGCTCGTAGGCCATTGGCGGCATTCTAGCGGGGATTGGGGCCGGGGGGGCAAGGCGGCCCGAATTGAGAATGGCGAATCGAGAGTTGAGAGATGGCGGCGCCACCGGTGCCTTCGGGTGAGAAATGGGCGGTGTTCGACAGCACGAACCGCCAGGCAGGCGGCATCTCTTCATTCTCAATTCGCCATTCTCAATTCGCGTCGCGCCCCGCGCCGCTCTAACATACAATTCGGCTCGCTCGCGCCGGGCACGCGCGGCGAAAAACCTCCATGAAGCGCATCATCCCCGTCTCTTCAGGCAAAGGGGGCGTCGGCAAGACGACGTTCGCGACGAACTTCGCCCTCTCGCTGGCGCGGCACGGCAAGACCGTGCTCGTCGACCTCGACACCGGCACGTCGGCGATCCGCCACGCGATCGACACGCCCGTCACGCGCGACCTCTACCACTTCTTCCGCAAGGGCGAGCCGCTCGCCAACTGCGTGACGCAGATCGACTCGAAGCTCGATCCCGACGGGACGTACAAGAACTTCGGCTTCATCGCCGGCCCGCTGCACCTGATCGACGAGATCACGAACTTCGGCCCGCAGCACAAGTCGCACCTGATCGACGCGATCAACTCGCTCGACGCGAACTTCATCATCCTCGACATGCGCGCGGGGCTCGACTCGACGGTGATCGACTTCCTGCCGGTCTCGAACTCCGGGATCCTCGTCTTCACCCCGCACCTGCCGAGCGCGACGCTCGCGGCGTCGGACATCGTGAAGGCGATCCTGTTCCGGAAGCTGCGGCTGATCTTCGGCAAGAACTCCCCCTTCTACGACACGGTCGACGGACGGCTCGACTTCTTCCGCCTCACGAACGAGCTGATCGACCGCGTCGAGGACGTCTACGACGGGTCGATGAGGAATCTCGACGAGTTCGCCGAGGACCTGAAGGCGTCGCTGGGCGACCACCAGATCACCCGGACGGTGCAGTCGACGCTCGACACGTTCCGCGTCCACTTCGTGCTCAACCTCTTCCACGGCGTCGACGAGTCGTACCAGACGGCGATCCGCCCGTTCATCGAGAACCTCACCGGGAACGTCTCGAGCCGCTGCGGCATCACGAACCTCGGCTGGGTGACGAAGAGCGACGCGATCCACAAGGCGAACTGCCGCAGCGTTCCCGCGCTGCTGGCGACCGAGTCCGACCGGAAGAAGGCGAAGGACCGCGTCGCCCAGGAGCTCGAGGACCTGCGGATCACGGCGATCGGCCTCGAGCCGCCGAAGAAGAAGTCGCACACGCCGAAGCACGGCGAGCGGGCGTCCGACCCGGGCGACCACCTCACCGCGCAGCTCGACACCCTCTCGGCGATGTTCGAGCAGCGCCGCGCCGACGACTACCGCGCGAACTTCGAGTACATCACCCAGCGCGCCCTCTTCACGATGAAGACGCGCCGCTCGAACGAGTTCGGCGACACGCGCATCCACAGGCCGCACGAGATGCTCGACGTGATATTCGCGAAGTCGGCGCATCCGTAAGATTGAGGCGACAGGCGAGAGGCGATGAGTAATCAAGAGATTCTGCCTGCTTATCGCCTTTCGCCTCTCGCCTTTCGCCCTTAGAGGAGACAGCACATGCTCGAACGTGACTCCCTGACCGTCGCCGCCGCCCAGATCGCGCCCGTCTGGCTCGACCGCGATGCGACGGTCAAGAAGGTGGCAGCATGGGTCGACAAGGCGTCGGACGCGGGCTGCCAGCTCGTCGCGTTCGGCGAGGGGCTCGTTCCCGGCTATCCCTTCTGGATCGAGCGGACCAACGGCGCGCTCTTCAACTCGCCGGTACAGAAGGAGCTCTACGCGCGGTACGTCGACCAGGCGGTGACGATCGAGCGCGGGCACCTCGACCTCGTCTGCGAGAGCGCGGTGGCGAACCAGATCACCGTGGTGCTCGGCTGCATCGAGAGGCCCGACGACCGGGGCGAGAGCCTCTTCGCCTCACTCGTGGTGATCAACGGCCGCGGGCAGATCGCTTCGGTGCACCGGAAGCTCATGCCGACTTACGAGGAGAAGCTCGCGTGGGCGCCGGGCGACGGCAACGGCCTTCGCGTCCATTCGCTCGGGGCGTTCACGCTGGGGGCGCTCAACTGCTGGGAGAACTGGATGCCGCTCGCGCGCGCCACGATGTACGGTCAGGGCGAAGATCTCCACGTCGCAATCTGGCCGGGCGGCTCGAGCCTAACGCGCGACATCACCCGCTTCATCGCGCGCGAGGGACGCTCGTTCGTGATCTCCGCCGGCGGCCTGATGCGCAGGTCCGACATCACCGACTCGGTGCCGCACCACGCGGAGATCGCCGCGGCCTCGGGCGAGTTCCTCGCCGACGGAGGGTCGTGCATCTGCGGCCCCGACGGCAACTGGGTCGTCGAGCCGGTCTCGGGCGAGGAGACGCTCGTCATCGCGACGATCGACCACGCCCGCGTCCGCGAGGAGCGGCAGAATTTCGATCCCGCGGGCCACTACGCGCGCCCCGACATCTTCGAGCTCCGCGTCAACCGCAAGCGCCAGACGACGGTCGTCGTGGAGGAGTAGCTCCATGCGGGTGGCCCCGCTCCGCGGGGCGACCCGTCAACGAGGAATCCGCAGACGTACGATTGCGGCGCTTCGCGCCGCGCGCAGACAGGAGTGTCTGCGCCACACAAGCCCCGCACTCCACATCCGCCCTAACCGAAGATTCGCGTCCTCGCCACGACTCCCGCGATGCGGAGCGTGTCGAGCAGGGGGCGGTAGTGGCTCGTGGAGATTCCGTTGACGAAACCGAGGTCGATCGGGATCGAGATCACCTTTCGTCCCAGCCGTCCGGCGCGGACGATGATCTCGCTCTCGGCCGCGAAGCCGTTCGCGCGGATCTCCACGTCGCGAAGCAGCGACGCCGAGTAGAGCCGGAACCCGCTCTGCGAGTCGCCGACTCTCGTCCCCGCGCACCGCGAGATCGCCCAGGCCGAAAACATGTTCGCGTTTCGCCGGCGCGGCAGCATCCCCTCGAACAGGTGGCTTCGGTCTCCGATGACGAGATCGGCTCCTGTCTCGCGGAAGGCGCGGACGAACTTCGGAATCTCCGACGGCAGGTGTTGTCCGTCGGCGTCGACCGTCACCACCGCGTCGAAGCCGTGCTCGAGCGCGTAGCGAAAGCCCGTCTTGAGCGCCGCGCCCTTACCGAGGTTCTGCGCGTGATGCAGCACCGTGGCGCCGGCCTCGGCCGCCGCCTTCGGGGTCGCGTCGGTCGAGCCGTCGTTGACGACGACGACGTCGGGCAGGTGCGCGAGGCTCGCCTTCACCACTGCGGCGACCGAGGCGGCCGCGTTGAGCGCAGGGATCACGACCAGGAATCGCTCAGCCAACGTCGTTCCTCGAGATGACCGCGCAGACGATGCCGCCGCCCGCGGAGAGCGAGCTCACGAGCACGTGGCGCAACTCGGCCGGCGCCGGCTCGCGCGTGACGGGAAGGGCGGCGCCCTCCTCCGCCTCTGCGAAGCCGGGTGACGCCGGGAGGCGCTGATCGCGCACGGCCATGATCGCGGAGGCGAGGTGCGCGCCGCCGCCTGCCACGTACTCGCCGAAGATCGACTTGGTCGCGACGACCGGCGGGCACGACGCGCCGAAGAGCTCGCCGAGCGCGCGCGCCTCGAGGCGATCGCCCCGGATGCTTCCGTTCGCGGACGCCCACACGGCGCCGACGTCGGACGGCGCGATCCCCGCGTCGTCGAGCGCCGCGCGCATCGCGCGCACCACCGCTGCCGCGTCCGATCCCCAGTCGGAGATCGTCGCGCTCCCGTCCTTCGCGATGCCGAAGCCCGAAACGTACGCCCACGGCGCCGCCCGCAGCTCGTTAGGCCGCTCGAGCACGAAGGCCGCGGAGCCCTCGCCGACGAGCATTCCGTTGCGGCGGCGGTCGAACGGCCGCCCCTCCTCGGGGAGCTCTCCCGCCGCGCGCGCGAGCGCGCCGATCCGGTCGAGCACCGAGTAGAGCACCTCGTTCATCTCGTCCACGCCGCCGCAGAGCGCCGCCTTCGTCGTCCCTTTCAGCATCTGCGCGCAGGCGAACATCAACGCGGTGAGCATCGAGCTCTCGCGCTGCGTGAAGGTGACGTTGAATCCCTCGAAGCCGTGCTCGATCGCGATGTGGCTTCCGGGCGCGTTCGCGACCGATTCCGCGAACAGCTGCGGCGGCGCGAGCGCCGCACCCTTCGCCATGTACTCGCGGAGATACTCGACCGAGGTCTGCACCGGCCCGAACGCCGTGCCGATCGCGACCCCGATGTCGGTTCGCGCGAGCCCGGCGACGTCGAGCCCGGTCTCCGCGATCGCGATCTTCGCCGCCGCGAGCCCCATCCGCGAGAGGTTGTTCATCCGGCGGAGCTTCATGACCGGGATGAAGTCCTTCGCCTTGAAGTCGCGGACGAGCCCGGCCCGATGCGACTTCATCGCCGACGTGTCGAACCGGTCGACCTCGGCCACGCAGCTCGCGCCCGAGTAGAGCGCCGCGCGGAACGCGTCGACGCCGATGGCGCCCGGCGCGACGACGCCGAGACCGGTGACCGCGATGCGAGGAGAATTCGTCATGAAAGCCTGGAGGATTCCTTCGGGGCTCCCCGAAACGGCGTCACTCTAGCAGAGGCCTTTCAAAATCGGTATGGCAGCGGTCACGCGGGCCGGGCGCCAGCGTGACGGTCCTGTGTGGCGCAGACACTCCTGTCTGCGCGCGGCGCGAAGCGCCGCATTGGGCGAGTAGGGGGGGCGTCGTCGGAAAGCCGGTCGCCTTCGGCGACGCGCAGACAGGAGTGCCTGCGCCACATGAGGCGGCGTGGCGGGCCTGTGTGGCGATCAAAAGGGTCGCGCCGCTCACACCACGCGAAACAACAGCGACACATTGCTGCCGCCGAAGCCGAAGGTGTTCGACAGCACTCTCTCGAGGTGCATCGGCCTGGGCTCCTTCGGGATGTAGTCGAGGGTGCAGTCTTCCGCCGGGGTCTCGAGCCGCAGCGTCGGCGGCGCGAGCTGGTGCCGGAGCGCGAGGATCGCGATCACGGCTTCGAGCCCTCCGGCGGCGCCGAGGGTGTGGCCGAAATACGACTTCGTCGACGAGACCGGAACGCCCGTGCCTACCGCGCCGATGATCCCGTTGGTCTCGGCCGAGTCGTTGAGCAGCGTCCCCGTCCCGTGCGCGTTCACGTAGTCGATCGGCAGTCCCTCGGCGCGCCCGTCACGGATCGCGCCGAGCATCGCCGCCCGCGCCCCGCGTCCATCCTCGGCCGGGGCCGTCGGATGGCTCGCATCGCACGAGGCGCCGTAGCCGCAGAGCTCGGCGAGAATCTCCGCGCCGCGCGCGAGGGCGTCGTCCCATCGCTCGATCACGACGTATGCGGCGCCCTCACCGAGCGTGATGCCCTGCCGGGCCGCGTCGAACGGGCGGCAAGGCTTCGAGTCGACCGCCTGCAGAACGTTGAAGCCGCTGTAGGTGAGCCTGCAGAGCGCGTCGGTGCCTCCAGCGATCGCAGCGTCGGCGAGGCCGGAGCGCAGGAGGTCGGCCGCGAGGCCGATCGCGGCTCCGCCCGAGGCGCACGCGGTGGCGTTCGAGAAGACGCCGCCGCCAAGGCCGAGGTGGCGGGCGATCGCGTCGGACGACCCCGAGGTCGGCTGCTGCAGAACGGACGAAGGCGCGGCGCGAAGAGCGCCGACGCGCTCGCGCCGCATGAACCACTCCTCGCCCTCGAGCAGGCCTCCGGTCGACGTTCCGCTGGACACGACGACGCGCCGCGGGGCGATCGGACTGCCCTTCGGGGTGGCCTGCGCCCAGCACTCGCCGGCGGCACGGATGCCGAACAGGTCGGTGCGCGAGAGGCGCTGCGCCTCGCTGCGCGGGAAGCCCGAGGGAACGAAGGGATCAAGCTCGGCCTGGGCCGCGATGTCGGTCGGGAACGTCTCGCCCGGGAACATGTCGAGCGGCCCGATGCCGTCGCGCCCCGCGACGATCGAGTCCCAGACTTCGCTCTGGTTTTTCCCGATCGCGCAGTAAATGCCGAGGCCGGTGACCGCGAGCCTGATCGTGACGTCCG
>JAMPYE010000170.1 GCA_023700825.1 Thermoanaerobaculia bacterium
AGAACAGGGTGCGGTCCGTCTTCGTCGCGAGCGAGAGCATCTTGCTGCGGTTGTTCGACGGGAGCGAGTCGTAGATGAACTGCAGGTTCGTCGTCTTCCCGCAGAGACCGGGGCCGTAAAACACGATCTTGGCCGTGATCTCTTTCGTCGCGTAGTTGAAAAGGACCATGAGGCCCATCAGGTTATCGTGGCGTCCGGAGGCTGTCAATTTCGCGACCGGCGGCGTTGCCGGCCCTTGACGCGTTGCGCCGAAGCGCTTGACGTGAACGAATCGGCCAACCAGAATGCACCCCTGCCCGGAAACGGGCGCTCTTTCTCAGCCCATCGACCGCGGTGACGGGAAGCCGGTGAGATACCGGCGCGGCCCCCGCCACTGAGACCGGCGACGACTCGCACTACGGCCAGCCCACGAGGGGTGGCACCCACTGTGAACAACGGGAAGGGAGCGCGACGAGGACGACCCGGAAGCCAGGAGACCGATCGCGCGTCGAGATTTCAACCTTCCTCCGGGGTGAGAGGAGTGCGACCGCATGCGGCGCCATCTTTCCATTCCCCGGAGTTCCACGCTTCGGAGGGAAGCGAAAGGAGCCTCATGCGCGCCAGGTCGTCACTCCTCACAGGTCTTTCCGTCTTACTCACCGCGTCACTCGCGATCGCCCAGGATGTTCCTGGGCGCGACCAGAAGCGGGACGCCGGGGCTCCGGGGGCCGCGTACAGCGACCAGATCCTGGTGACCGCGTCGGCGATCGAGGAGCCGCTCTCGAGCGTGCCCGCGGCCGCGACCGTCATTACGCGCGCCGAGATCGACGAGCGCGCGGCGAGCTTCGTCGCCGACATGCTCCGCGAGGTTCCGGGCCTCTACATCAGCGGCTCGGGCTCCCCGGGAAAGGCCGCGTCGCTCTTCACGCGCGGCTCGAACTCGACCCACACGCTGGTGCTGCTCGACGGAGTCGAGGTCAACGACCCGTATTTCTCCGGCTTCAACTGGGGCTCGTTCTCGACCACGGGCGTCGAGCGGGTCGAGATCGTCCGCGGACCGTTCTCCGCCCTCTACGGGTCGGACGCGATGGCCGGCGTGGTGAACATCCGCACCGATTCGACCTGGACGGGGCTGAGGCTCGACGCGGCGGCGGGAGAGAACGGCCTTCTCGACGGTCAGCTCGGCGGGGCCTGGGCCGCGGGCGCGTGGCGTCTCGACGGCTCCGTGTCGCATCGCGACGACGACGGCTTCGCGGACAACGACGACTTCACGCAGGACGTCGCCGCCGTCTCGGCGCGATGGTCGAACGGGACGATGACCCTCGCGCTCCGCGGGCGCCTCGACGAGTACGACCTCGGCATCCCGGTCAACACGAACGCCTCCGGCGACGCGCTCGTCGCGAGCCCTAACCGGCGGCAGGACGGCCACGAGCTGCAACTCACGCTTCCGTTCGAGCACGACCTCGGTGCGTTCTCCTACGAGGTCACGCTCTCGAGGAACGGCCGGGAGGACAACTTCGAGGATCCGGACGATCCGTTCGGGTTCAACTTCTCGGAAACCGATTCGGAGACCTCGCGCGCGCACCTGCTCACGACGACGCGAACGCGCCACGGGGCGCTGCTCGTCGGCGGAGAGTTCGAGCGCGCCGAAGTCGACGACGTGACGAGCTACGGGGTGAATCTCGCCGACGAGACGCGCGACGCGAAATCGATCTTCGCCGAGTGGCGGGGAGGGCACGATCTCGGTCGCGGCCGGCTGGAGCTGAGCGCAGGCGTGCGCTCCGACGATTTCGACACCTTCGGTCGCGAGACCTCGCCGCGCCTCGCCGCGGCGTTCGTCACCGGGCGCCACAAGTTGCGCGCCGCATGGGGAGAGGGCTTTCGCGCACCGTCGATCGGCGAGCTCTACTTCCCGTTCTTCGGGAACGAGTCACTCGACGCGGAACGGAGCACGAGCTGGGAAGTCGGCTGGGACGTCGCGATCGGCAGCGGCACCGCGACCCTGACCTGGTTCGACAGCGACTTCGACAACCTCATCGTCTTCGACAACGCGACCTCGCGCTTCGGAAATACCGGCGCCGCGACGACGAGCGGAATCGAGGCGGGCCTTCGCGCTCCGATCGGCCGTGGATTCTCCGGGAGCGTTTCGTACACGTGGCTCGACACCGAACAGGCGAACACGGGCGAAGCGCTGCTTCGTCGCCCCGAGCATTCGGGCTCGGCGAGTCTCGGCTGGGCGTCGAGCCGAGTCTCGGCGCATCTCGTGGTCACGCATGGCGGCGAGCGCGCCGACGTCCGGCCAGTCTTTCCGTACGACCGGATCGTCGACGATTCCTACACCGTGGGCGAGCTGGGCGCCGAGTGGAACTTCGGAGCGTTCCGGCCCTACGTCGTCATCGAGAATGTCTGGGACGAGGAGTACCAGGAGACCGCGGGATTCGCGTCCCCCGGGCGCCGCGCTTTGATCGGCGTCCGCTACTCACTACAATAGTCCGCGCGGCGAGCCCCGCCGCGCTTCCATTACGTTTGACGAGGAGCCCGACATGCCCGTGAACCCGAGCGATTCAGAGAAGGAGTACTTCCTCAAGCTCGAGCTCGAGAAGCTGCGCAAGCTGCAGGAAGAGAGCGCGGCGAGGATGAAAGAAGAAACGAAGAAGAAGCTCAAGGAGCTTCACTGGATGAACTGCCCGAAGTGCGGCATGGACCTGAAGGAAGTCGAGTATCAGAACGTCAAGGTCGACTACTGCGGATCCTGTGGCGGGTCGTTCTTCGATGCCGGCGAGATCGAGCAACGTCTCAAGCTCGGTGAAGAACAGAATGTCCTCGGCAAGTTCCTGAAGGTGTTCAAGCGGTAGGTCGTTCATTCTTTGGAGATTCGAACCGCACGGGCACGCGAGAGCGTGCCCGTGCGCCTTTCCGGGGCGATCGCGCGCTCGACTCCTGCGCCGCTACGCGGCGCGCGAGATCATTGCACGGCCTCCGCCCGGTCCCGCTCCGCGGGACCGGAGACTAAGATCGGCCGTCGCTACGCGACGCGCGAGACGATCGATTCGCCGATTGGCTTGAAGGGGTGCGGCCTGCCATGCCCTTTTCTTTGAGTGGAGCGGGTCGCCTTTGGCGACGCGCAGGCAGGAGTGCCTGCGCCACACCCGAGCCGGGTCACTTCGTGGGTCCAGCGGCGTGCCGCCGTTTCGCTCCCGGCACGAATGTCCCCGCCGGCCTGCCCGGAGACACGTGAGGATTCCCTGCCAGGTAGAAACGAAGCGGCCAGAGGACTCCGTCGGGCGCCCCTTCCACGCCGATGCGCGTGGAGACGGCGATGTCGGTGTCGGCCACCTCGCGATCGCGCGGCGTAATTCGAAGCTCCGGCCCCGCGAGCGACGCGCCGTCGAGCTCCCGTCCGAGCGCCATCGCCTGCGTCAGCCTGCCGGGGCCGCTCGCGATGTCGCGGTCGCGGGTGGCTCCCCGACGCGCTCGCATCGTCTCGACTCCTGTGACCGGCTCGCCCCCGCGCAGCAGGACTGCCTCCGGGATCCCTTCTTCCTGCGTCACGACGTTGGCGCAGTGGTGCATGCCGTAGGTGAGATAGACGTAGATGTGCCCGCCGTCGAGGTACATCGATTCGTTGCGCGGCGAGCGGTGCCCCCGCCGCGCGTGGCTCGCCCCGTCGTTGGCGCCGAGGTATGCCTCCGTCTCGACGATGCGGACGGCGAGCCATTCGCCGTCGAGGCGCCGCCAGAGGATGCAGCCGAGCAGGGCGCGCGCGACGTCGACCGTCTCCTGAAAGTAGAACTCGCGCGCGAGCGGGCGCGGTGGTCTCATCGGTCGAGCTGATCCTCCCGGGTGTGTCTCGCGATGAGCTCGAGCAGCTCGCGATGAACGCCAGGCGCGGCGCCGACGATGTTGCCGCGCTCCCAGAAGCGCTCGCCGCCGGAGAAGTCGGTCACGATACCGCCCGCCTCGCGTACGAGCACGCCCCCCGCGGCGACGTCCCAGGGCGCGAGGTGGAGCTCGAAGAAGCCGTCGAACACGCCGGCCGCCGTGTAGGCGAGATCGAGCGCCGCGCTCCCCGGACGGCGCACTCCCTTGCAGACGCTGATCACGTCGCGGAAGATCGAAACGTACTTCTCGACGTGCTCCATCGCGCGGAAGGGAAAGCCGGTCGCAAGAAAGGATCCGTCGATCGAGTCGCGCGTTGATACGCCGAGGCGCTTGCCGTTGAGGAACGCGCCGCTTCCCCGTTCGGCGACGAAGACGTTCTCGCGCAGTGGCTCGTAGACGACTCCGACCGTCATTTCGCCGCGCTCGCGCAGGGCGATCGAGACCGACCAGACGGGAAAGTGCTGCAGGTAGTTCGACGTGCCGTCGAGCGGGTCGATGATCCAGGTGCGATCGCCGCCCGTGCCCGTCGCGCCCGATTCCTCGCCCAGGAACGAGTCGCCGGGGAAGGCCGCGGCGAGGCACTTGACGATCGCGTCCTCGCTCTCGCGGTCGGCCTTCGACACCCAGTCGTGGCGGCCCTTCAGGGTCGCGTCGAGGCGGTCGAGCTGCTGCCAGTACTTGAGAAGAATCTCGGCGCCGGTCTTCGCGGCTTCGACGGCTCGGTCAACGGAGCTCACAGGTCACCTCGGTGAAGGGGGATTCGCACGGCCAGCGCGATTCTATCCCGCCGTCGATTCTTGCCAATGCGCGCGTCGGGTCATAGACTGTTGGCACAACCAACGAAGATTGATCGCTTTGCGACAGGGAGGGTAATGATGCGGAAGCAATTCACCATCGTGCTGGCGCTGGCCGTGTGCTCGTTCGGTGTCTCGGCGCAGAACACCGACATCGAAGCGCTATCCGGCCTCATTTTCAACTTTGGCAACCCCGGAGCCCGTTCGCTCGGCATGGGCGGCGCGTTCCTGGGCATGGCCGACGATTCGTCGGCGGCGGAAGCAAACCCCGCAGGCCTGACGGCGCTGGTTCGTCCCGAGATGACGATCGAAGTCCGGAACTCGAAGACGATACAGACGCTCCCCGTCGACGGCTTCTACGATCCGGCGGACGCGAGCCTGCTCGAGACGATGGACTACACCGCCAACAGCCGCAGAGCGGAGATCTCGTTCGGCAGCTTCGTGATTCCGAAGGGCAACTGGAGGCTGGCCGGCTACTTCCACTCGGTGCTGGAGTTCGAGAACGAAGCCAACGCGCTCTTCTCGCAGAATCAGTTCGGGCAGGTCGGCGTGCTCGGGATCGACTTCTTCCTCGGGCCGAACGGCCCGGTGAGCCCCGGCCAGTGCGGGGATGACTGCACCGAGTTCTTCACGCTCCCGTACTACACGGCGGTCAACATCGATCTCGAGACCTGGGGCCTCGCCACGGCGTACAAGGTGAGCGACAACTTCTCGATCGGCGCCGCCGTGAAGTACCAGAATTTCACCGAGCAGGCGCTCTCGTTCCGTACGGACGAGGGGCTGAATCCGCTCGTGGCGCTCGCCCAGACCTCCGACGACGACGACTACACCTACACGGTCGGCTTCAAGATCGGAAGCCCGCGCAGCAAGTTCAACGTCGGCGGCGTCTACAAGACGGGCGGCGAGTTCGAAGCTCCCGTGGCACTCGGCGAGTTCGACACGAACTTCAACATCGACGTCACGGAAGTCGGCCGCCCGACCTTCCACGTCCCCGACGTCTACGGTATCGGCATTTCGTACAACCCGACGCCGCCCCTGCGCATCAACGTCGACGCCGTCCAGGTCGATTACTCGAATCTGGTCGACGACTTCCTCTCGATCTACGACGACATCCGCGACGACCCGGACTACCGGCGCGAAGACGTCACCGAGATCCACGTCGGCGCCGAGTGGTTCTTCGTCAACAGCCGGATTCCGTGGGCGATCCGCGGTGGCTGGTGGCGGGACCCGGAGCACAGCCTTCGCTACGCCGGACCACAGACGAGCGGTAACCAGGTCGCGGCGAGCATCCTGTTCCCCGAAGGCGAGGACCAGGACCACTATTCGATCGGCATCGGCTTCGCGTTCACGAACCTGCAGGTCGACGCGGCGTACGACACCTCCGACAAGTTCAAGGTCGGTTCGATCTCCGCGAAATACGTATTCTGATTCGAGCGGCGGGAGCGCCGCGACAGGCGAACGGGCGCGTCTTCGGGCGCGCCCGTTTTCTTTGATCGTGATCGCGGCGGCGCGCTCCTATAATTCGGGCCACCGTGGAATTCGACATCTTCTTCTCGATCAGTCAGACCGAGGTCGACGGGCGCATCCCGCCGGAGCGCGAGATGTGGCTCAACTTCTTCGAGCAGGTGGAGCTCGCCGACGAGCTCGGCTTCGGCACCGCGTGGGTCGCCGAGAGCCACCTGTCGACCGAGGTGCAGAAGACGAACCCCGACGCGGTGATCCCGCACTTCGTGGGCGAGGTCGGCCTCAACACCGACATCCTCCAGCTGGCGCACAGGATCTTCGCGAGGACCCGGCGGTTAGGCGTCGGCTCGGCGATCATGAACATCCTCTGCAACGGCGGCCCGATCGCGGCGGCTGAGCGTATCCGGACGTTCCTCTCGCTTCACGGGCTCGACGAGCGCGAGACGCGAAGGATCACGATCGGATTCGCCGCGGGACGATTCCCCTTCATTAACGTTCCGTACGGCATCGTGCCGCGCACCGCCGTCGATCGCGCTGCGTGGCCGGTCGTGAAGACGAAGATCTTCCAGGAGGCGACGGAGATCTTCCTTCGTCTCCTCAAGGGCGAGACGCTCAACTCGTCGATGATCCGTCCGAAGGTGCTGCGGCGGCGCGATTTCCGGAGCGATGCCGACTGGGATCGCGTCGTCGAGGCGCACGGCGCTCCGGCGGTGGAGATCGAGATCCCCTCGTGGTGGGTCTTCCCGAACCTGAAGATCGTTCCGCAGGAGGCGCCGATGCAGCTGCTGAATCTGAGCATCGGATCGCACGACGCCGAGACGCAGGAGCTCGCGAACACGATCGTGCCGGTCGGCGTCTTCAACCTGTCGATCACGCCGGGCGACGAGATCGAGAAGACGAACGAGCGGATGCTGCGCGCCTACCATCCCGAGGGCGGAGGCTGGAAGCGCCGGCTCATGCCGCGCACCGTGCTCGTCTTCATCAACGAGGAGCCGGGGCTCACGCGCGACGAGCGCAACGCCCGTGCGGCGGACGAGGCGAAGAGCGCGCTGGGGAACTACTGGAAGGCGCTCGAAGGGACGCTCGACCCGGCGAAGGTCGAACGCGCGACGAACAACGCTCTGGTCGGCGACACGGAAACGATCGTCGCGCAGATGAGCCGCTTCCATCCCGACGACCGCCTCATGCTCTGGTTCGACTTCAACAACCACGATTCCGCCCGCGTGTGCAGGAACATGCGAGCGTTCATGGATGGCGTGGTCCCCGCGTTGCGGAATTGAGAATTGTGAATTGAGAATTGAGAGATGGAGAGCGAACACGCGACGCTGCGAAGGATGGCCATGCGATTAATAGAAGTGATTTTCAATCTCTCAATTCTCAATTCTTAATTCTCAATTCAATATGCAAAACATATTCATTCGCCCTCGCCCTGACTGGCAGCCGCTCGTCGAGTACCGGCGCAACGGGATCGCAGAGAACACGATCCATGGGGCGGTGGCGTGGGTCTCGGGAAAAAGCGTCATCCACTCGTTCGGCGGAAACGTCGAGTGCTACGGCCGCTCGATGCTCAAGCCGCAGATGATGAAGGTCTTCGCGAAGGACCTCGAGAGCGTGCTCGACTCCGAGCAGAAGGCGATCTCGGTCGCCTCGCACAACGGCGACACCGAGCACGTCCGCGTCGTGAAGTCGATTCTCTCGGAGACCGAGTGGGGGCTGATGCAGGCGCCACTCGACGTTCCGCTCGTGCAGTTCGGCCGGCAGGTGCGCCGCCCGCGGCGCTGGTACCACTGCTGTTCGGGCGAGCACGCGGCGATCCTGCGCGGCTGCCGCATCCGCGGCTGGTCGCGCGTCGGCTACGTGTGGCCGCACCATCCGTTCTTCCAGGAGTTCCTCGGCTACATCTCCCGCGTCCTCGGGCCCGAGTGGCAGCGCGGCGTGATCGCGAAGGACGGCTGCGGGCTGCCGACGGTGAGCATGACGGTCGCCGACCTCGCGCGCCTCTACGCCGCGATGGTCACCGAGAAGAACGACGACTGGATCTGGGGCGCCATGATCGCCCATCCCGATCTCATCGGCGGCTTCAACCGGCTCGACTCGACGATTCTCAAGGCCTGCGGCGGGCGCGTCATCGCGAAGGAAGGAGCCGACGGCCTGCTCGGCATGGCGATCGAGCACCCGGAGTATCCGGAAGGTCTCGGCGTGGTGATCAAGATCGCCCACGGCTGGAACCCGCAGGCGACCTGGTACGTCGCGCGCTACGTGCTCGGCGTGCTCGGTTTCGAGTTCCGCAATCCGTACAAGCTGAGCCGGCAAAAGGCGTTCATCGTTCCCGACGTGATCCCCGAGGCGCTGCGGGGCCGGATGGAGTCGATCGTGCCGTGGGACTCGTGGGACCCGGACGTCGATCGCTGGGAGTTCGAGCCCGACGAGATGGTCCGACGGAGTTGAGAATTGAGAGTTGGCGAGACGCGCGAGATGTGGCGCAGGCACTCCTGCCTG
>JAMPYE010000171.1 GCA_023700825.1 Thermoanaerobaculia bacterium
GCCGCGACCGCGGCGATCTCCTCGCCCGCCTGCTCCGCGGCGACGATCGCACCTCCCGCGAAGATCGTTCCGTCGGCTTTCACCGAGATGGTCAGAAGCGGATGCTCCTCGCCGAACTTCTCCGCCGAGGCGGCGACAGGCAGGTTGAGCTGAACCTGCCCGACCATCAGCGGCGTGACGATCATGAAGATGATGAGCAGCACCAGACAGACATCGACGAGCGGAGTGACGTTGATCTCCGACTGGAGCTGGCTTCCCGAGATTGCTGCTCTGTGCGCGAGTCGCATGGCGTGTGTCCCTCCGTCAGTGAGACACGCGGAGCGGGCACGACGAAACCGAGCACAGCACCACGCGCCGTACACTTCTTCATTCTTCATTCGACATTTCGGTGTGCGAGGCTGCACGGAAACCGATATGAAGAATGTCGAATGAGGAATGAAGAAAGGGGACAGCTGCCGCCGGGTGAATTGAGCACGAAGGGCATGGGGTTAGGCATGACAGTGCCCCGGAGGGGCACGATAGGGTAGCCGGTGGCAAGCGCGAAGCGCGCCGCCACCGGAGACGATTCGGATTCAGTGATCAGCACCCCGGAGGGGTGCCATAGATCAGCAGCGCTCCCTATTGCACCCCTGCCGGGGTGCGTGCCTGGTTATGGCCCTCTCCGGTGGCGTCGTCCCGCTCCGCGGGACTCGCCACCGGCTACCCTATTGCATCCCTTCGGGATGCAGCACCTTCAGAACTGTCAAATGAGGGATGGAGAAGGAAGAAAGGAGACAGCTACCGGCGAGTGAACTGCGCCGCCAGCGCGGCGACCAGCCCCTCCACCGTCGACTCTGCCGCCTCGACCACGTTCGCCGCGCCGAGCTGCGCGAGCGCCCTCGTCGTCACGGGGCCGATCGAGGCGATCACACTGGACGCGAGCACACGCGAAAGCTCGGCCGGAGTAAGGTGTGCCAGCGTTCCGTCGACCGTCGAGGGGCTGGTGAAGGTCAGGGCGTCGATCTCGCCGGCGGCGAGCGCCGCGCGTAAGTCGTCAGGAATCGAGGCGGCCTTCTTCGTCTCATACGCCACCGCGACGTGCACCTCGCCGCCACGCGCGCGAAGCTCGTCGACGAGCACCTCGCGTCCCTCGAGCGCGCGGACGATGGCGCTCCGCACTCCGCGCTGATCGGCGTCGAGGAGAGGCAGCAGCTCCGATGCCTGGAACTTCTCAGGGACGAGGTCGGGCTCGACCCAATGCCGTCGCAGCGCGTCCGCGGTCGCGCGGCCGACCGCGGCGACCTTGACGTTGCCAAGGCTCACGACGCGTCCGGTCGCGGCGGCGCGCCCGAAGTATGCGTCGACTCCATTGGTCGAGGTGAAGAAGATGCGTTGGAACGAGGCTGGCGAGTCGATGACCGCATCGAGCGATTCCCACGACGGCGGAGGCGCGATCTCGATCGCGGCGAAGTGAACGACCTCCGCCCCGGCCTTCTCGAGCAGCCGGACGAGTTCCGCCGACTGCGCCCTGGCGCGGGTGACGAGCACCCGCCGGCCGGAGAGCGGCCGCTCCGGCATCACGCCGGGCCCGGCTCGATGAGGGCGAGCGCGCCCTTGTCGCACATCGCCTTGTGCACGCGCGTGACGAGCGCGTCGGCTTCCGTGCGCGGCGCTTCGTCGACGACACGGATCGCCACGTCTCCCTTCAGATTCGAGAGGAACGCGTGGCAGCGCACCGAGTCGCCGCGCAGCTCCGCATGCACCGCGACCGGCGTGTAGCAGTCCAGCAGCGTGCCGAAGCGCTGCAGCACGCCGCGCTCGATGCGCGCCTGCGACGCCGACGGCTCGTGGTTGATCTTCGCGAGCGCCTCGCGCAGCTCGTCGCGCGACGCGAGGACCTCGATGCCGACGATTCCCTGTCCCGCCGCGGGAGTGATCTCCTCGAGCGGGAAGAGGCTCGTGATCTCGGATGCCAGGCCTAACCGATTGAGCCCCGCGCTCGCGAGAAGGATGCCGTCGTACTGCCCGTCGCGGAGCTTGCCGAGACGTGTGTCGACGTTGCCGCGGAGCTCCATCACTTCGATGTCGCCGCGCAGCTGCATCAGCTGCGTCCTGCGCCGCGGCGATCCGGTGCCGATTCGCGCGCCGGCGGGAAGCTCGCGCAGAGACTTCGTGCCGGACTGGATCCAGGCGTCGCGCGGGTCGTTGCGCTCGAGGAACGAGACGAGCTCGAACTGGTCGGGAATGATCGACGGAACGTCCTTGAGGCTGTGGACGGCGATGTCGACTTCGCCGCGGTCGAGAGCCTCCTCGAGCTCCTTGATGAAGAGCCCCTTGCCGCCGATGGTGGCGAGGGAAACGTCGGTGCGTTTGTCGCCCGTCGTCTTGAAGATGACGATCTCCGACGCGTGGCCGGCTTCGGCGAGCAGACGCTGCACTTCGTTGGCCTGCCAGAGAGCGAGCTTGCTGCCGCGGGATCCGATCCTGATGGGGTTCATCGCAGTCCGAAGATCTTCCGGATCGTCTCGCGGATCGTCTCCCCTTCGTGCGGGGCCGACGCCGACTCACGAAGGCGGATGATCGGGTAGTGGGCGACCTTGTTGATGATGCCGGTGGTGAGCGCCTCGATCGCCTGGCGCTGCTCGGCGGTGACCGGTCCCATCCTGCGCAGGCACTTCTCCAGCTCCGCCTGGCGAATGTCCTCGAGACGCCGCTGCAGCTCCACGATCGTGGGAACCGCGTCCTGCGTCGCGAGTCTCTTGAGGAAGGCGTCGACTTCCTTCTCGATGATGCGGTCGGCCTGCCCCGCCTTCTCGAGCCGCTTCGCCTTGTTCGCCTCGGCGACTTCCGAGAGATCGTCGATGTTGTAGAGATACGCGCCCTCGATGTCGGCGATCGCCGGATCGATGTTGCGCGGTACCGAGAGGTCGATGAGGAAGATGTCGCCGCGCCGCCGCTCGTTCATCGCCGCGGAGACCTGCTCGGCCGTGACGGTGTAGTTAGGCGCCGCCGTCGAGACGATGACGATGTCGGCCTGCGCGAGCTGCTCGCCCACGGTGTCGAACGCCGCTGCCGTTCCGCCGAAGCGTCCCGCGAGCTCGACCGCCTTGTCGAACGCGCGGTTCGCGACGACGATCGAATCGAGGCCGTTGCCCTTGAGATGCTCGGCCGTCAGCTCGCCCATCTCGCCGGCGCCGACCAGCAGCGCGCGCAGCCCGGAGAGCTCGCCGAAGATCTTCTTCGCGAGCTCGACCGCGGCGAACGGGATCGATACCGCGTGCTCGCCGATACCAGTCTCCGTGCGGACCCTTTTCGCGACGTGCAGCGTCTGCTCGTAGAGCGCGTAGAGCGTCGAGTCGAGCGTGTCGAGATTTTTGGCGATCTGGTACGAGTCGCGAACCTGCCCGCCGATCTGAGGTTCGCCGATGACCATCGAGTCGAGCCCCGAGGCAACGCGGAACATGTGGCGGATCGCGTCGCGGTGGCGGAGGACGTAGAGGTGCTTCTCGATCGATTCCGGTTCGCGTCCCGCGCGCTCGGCAAGAAGTTCGACCACGGGCTCGATGATGTTGTCGGATTCCGAGGACACGACGATCTCGACGCGGTTGCAGGTCGAGATCACCGCCGACCCGCGAATGCCGCCGTTCGAGCAGAGCGGGCGCAGCACGTCGGCCTCGCTCCCTTTCGAGATGCTGAGACGCTCGCGAAGCTCCACCGGAGCCGTCCGGTGGTTCACTCCGATCAGTGTCAGCGTCATCCTCTGTTCTCCCGTGCCATCGTCATCCCCGGTCGATTCCAAAAATCGAAACGACGATCGCGAGGAAGGCGACGAGCGCCACGCCGGCCGTCTTCTTCGTTCTGAAGGTTCCACTCAGGTGCGACTGCAGAATCGCCGCGAACGCCACCCAGGCGACGAGCGCGCCCAGTTCCTTGGCGCTGAACGACGTCAGCGCGCCGTGGCGGTTGTAGGCGTAAAGGACTCCCGCGAGTATGCCCGCGCTGTATACCGCGAACCCGAGCACCATCGAGCGATAGCTCACCAGGTCGAGCACGCGCAGGTTCGGGATCCAGTCGTAGAGCGCGCCGCGCTTCTTCGCCTTCATCGCGCGATCCTGCATCTGGTAGAGCGCGCCGAACGCCAGCCCGATCAACAGCGCCGCGATGCCGATGAGCGTCAGCAGCAGGTGTCCGATGAAGATCTTCGAGCTCTGCTCCGGCGTCGGAGGCGCGAACGGCTCCGACACGATCGCCGCGGTCGCCAGCAGGATCACCACGAGCGGATAGACGAAGAACGCCGCCGCCTGGACCTTGTAGCGAAACAGCAGCCCGAGCTCCACCACGACCAGCAGCCACGCGAGAAACGACGCGGCCTCGGGGAGATTCGTCAGCGGCGGGTGATGCGTCGTCGAGCAGATCGTCCCGATCCAGATCGTGTGCGTCACGAATCCGCCCATCACGGCGGCGGTCGCGAATCGCTGAAGCGTTTCGCGTCTCGTGAGAAGCGACAGGAAGACGAGCCCCGCGGCGATCGCATAAATCGCGATCGACAGGTAGAGCGCAAGATTCGGGGATACGGTGGTCATCGTCGATTCGCCGGCCGGGCCGGGGCGGGGGGCGCCTTCGGGGGAACCGCCCGGGTCGCATTCTAAGGGGAGGATGAACTCGGGAGGGTGTCGATCGTCACATGGCGGTCAGGCGGGAGGCGAAAGGCGAGAGGCGAACACATTGAATGCTGAACGAAGAATGCTGAACGAAGAATGCAGAAGAAAGGCGATAAGCAGCTTGCTTTCTACATTTTCCGTTCAGCATTCTGCATTCTGCATTCGATGTTTTCTCCGCGGGCCGCGGGTGGTCAGCCGGCCTCGACCACCTCGAACGCCTTGAACACGTGCGCCTGCTCCTCGGGGATCCAGGCGATCAGGTCGACGCCGCCGTCGTGGGGGGTCTGGCGGTGAATCCTGGCGACCTCGTGCAGCCTCGCGAGCAGTTTTCCTTCGCTCGACGGGATGTCGAGCCGGACGAGCCGCCCGCCGGCGAACTGGCGTTCGCAGATCGCCTCGATCAGCCTCTCGAGCCCTTCACCCGTCAGAGCCGAGACCCGGATGGCCGAGAGCGGCAAATCGCCGTCTTCGACGCCCAGCGGGAGATCGGACTTGTTGTAGACCTCGATCACCCGCGCCGGCTCGACCCCGAGATCGCCGAGGACCTCGTTTCCGATCGTGCGCTGCTCCTCGAACGCGGCGTGCGACGCGTCGATCACGTGAAGGACAAGATCCGCCGAGGCTGCCTCTTCCATCGTCGAGCGGAACGACGCGACGAGGTGATGAGGCAGTTTCCGGATGAACCCGACCGTGTCGATCATGACCGTCTCGCGAGGCGCGTCGAACGATGCCTTCTGGAGCTTCGCGTCGAGAGTGGCAAAGAGCTGGTTCGCGGCGTACGCCGTGCCGCCGGCGAGCCGGTTGAAAAGCGTCGATTTCCCCGCGTTCGTGTAGCCGACGAGGGCCACGGTCGACGCGTCGCGGCGCCCGCGCCGCTGCGTCACCCGCGTCTTCTCGATGTGCTGGAGCTCGAGCTTGAGCTTCGCGATGCGGTTGCGGATGAGGCGGCGGTCGATCTCGAGCTGCGTCTCGCCGACGCCGCGCGTGCCGATTCCGCCCGCCTGCCGCTCGAGGTGCGTCCAGGCTCGCGTCAGGCGCGGCAGCATGTAGTTGAGCTGCGCGAGCTCGACCTGCGTCCGCGCCTCACGGCTCCGCGCGTGGCGCACGAAGATGTCGAGGATCAGGCCGCTCCGGTCGATCACCTGCTTCTCGATGATCTTCTCGAGATTGCGTGCCTGCGCCGCCGTGAGGTCGTCGTCGAAGATGACGAGATCGGCTTCGCGCTCGACGGCGAGCGCCTTGATCTCTTCGGCCTTCCCCTTTCCGATCCAGGTCGCGGGATCGGGCGAGGGGCGGTCCTGCATCACGCGGCCGACACACTCCGCGCCGGCGGTGGCGGCGAGCCGTTCGAGCTCGTCGAGATGCTCGATCGTGGAGGATCGGGACGCACTGCGGAGGACGAGGGCGACGAGGATGGCTTTTTGCGGCCTTGCGGCGCTGATGGACTGTCCCAACCAGGGTTCTCCGCCGCTGAGTTTAGAGCAGATCGGCCCCACGCGGACGGGAGATCTTGACCCCGGCGCACCCCCACACCATGATTGGCCGCATGTTCCTCGCGTACGAGGCCCTTCTCGTCCTCGTATTCATCGTTGCCTCCCCCTGGTTTCTCCTCATCGGGCTCATGCGCGGCAAGTACCTGCCGTCGCTCGGCGAACGCCTCGGAAGGCACGCCGGCGAGCCGTCGAGGAACGACCTCTGGGTCCAGGCGGTCTCCGTCGGCGAAGTCATCGCCGCGAGGACGATCGTCCGCGCGATCCAGAACTCCCGGCCAGGGCTGTCGATCGTGGTCACGACGACGACGCTCACCGGCCAGGCGATGGCGAAGAAGCTCTTCCCCGAGTGCCGCATCGCCTACTTCCCGTTCGACTTCACGATCTCGGTTAAGCGCTTTCTCGCACACTACTCGCCGCGCGCGTACGTCACGGTCGAGACCGAGATCTGGCCGAACGTCACGCGCATCTGCGCGGAGCGCGGCATCCCGGTCGGGCTCGTCAACGGGCGGATCTCCGACCGTTCCTTCACCCGCTACCGGCGCATCCGCTTCATACTCGCGCCTGTGCTCGCTCTCTATCGCTCGATGTCGGTGCGCGAGGAGAACGATCGCGAGCGGCTCGCCACGATGGGCGCTCCGCGCGAGCGGATCCACGTCGACGGCAACGTGAAGTTCGATTTCGACGCGGGCGACACACCGCTCGAGATCGCCCCGGAAATCACCCGCCTCGCCGGCGGAAGGAAGATCGTCGTCCTCGGCTCGATCGTCGAGACCGAGGACGAGCTCGTCGCGAGAGAGCTGCCGCGAATCGTCGCAGCCGGAGCCTTCGTCGTGCTCGCGCCGCGAAAGCCGGAGCGGTTCGACGCGACGGCGAGGGCGATCGAGGCGGCAGGTGTGCGAATGCTCCGCCGCAGCACGCTGCGCCCCGGTGAGGGTGAAGCCGATCTGCTCATGCTCGACTCGATCGGCGAGCTCGCGCGCGTCTACCGTCTCGCCGTGCTCGCGTTCGTCGGGGGAAGTCTCGTCCCCACGGGCGGCCACAACCCGATCGAGCCGGCGGCGTGCGGCGTTCCGGTCGCCTTCGGCCCGCACATGTCGAACTTCCGCGAGATCGCATCGGTCTTCCTTGATGCCGACGCCGCGATCGAGGTGGCGACGCCCGACGCGCTGACGCGCCTGGTCGACGAGATCCTCCACGACGACGTGAAGCGCGCCGAGTACGCGAGGCGCGCATACGCCGTGATCGACCGCAATCGCGGCGCCGCGGCACGCATCGCGAAACACGTGACGGAGATGCTGTGAGCCTCATTCTGAAGGCGGCCGAGCTCGCTTACCGCGGAGTCAACCGCGCGCGTCGCGCGCTCTACCGCGCGGGCATCCTCTCGTCGCGCCGGCTCCCGCGCGCCGTCGTGTCGATCGGCAACATCGCCATCGGCGGCGGGGGCAAGACGCCGGCGACGATCGCGATCGCCCACGCGCTCCAGGATCGCGGGCTCCGCGTCGCGATCCTGACGCGCGGCTACGGTGGCCGCGCGACCGACGAGCCGGGAACGATCGTTAGCGGCGTCGACGCGGAGCGCTTCGGCGACGAGCCGAGCCTTCTCGCGAAGCGCCTCGCGGGCATCGACGTCGTCGTCGGCGGCGACCGCTTCGAATCGGGCACGCGCTACCTCGCCGCGCACGACTGCGACGTCTTTCTCCTCGACGACGGCTTTCAGCACCTGCAACTCCACCGCGACCTCGACATCGTCCTCGACCTTCCGTCAGCCCGCTGGCAGCGCGAGGGGCGATCCGCGCTTTCGGCCGCGACGTTCGTGCTCCGCCGCGTCGAGCGCCTGACCGGTGCCCCTTTCGAGGCCGCGCTCGAGCCGGTCGCCTTCAGCCTCGGCGGCTCCGCGTGGCCGGTCGACGAACTGCGAGGCAAGCGCGTCCTCGCCTTCTCGGGGCTCGCCGACAACGAGCAGTTCTTCGCGTCTCTTCGCGGCGTCGGCGCGGAGCTCGCGGGCGTGCGATCGTTCCCCGATCACCACCGCTACGCGAACGACGAGATCGCCGCGCTCCGCACGGAAGCCGCAGCGCTCCACGCCGCTCCCGTGACTACGGAGAAGGACTGGGTAAAGATCGGCGACGAATCCGTCGGCGTCGTCGAAAGCGCGATGCGGATCAGTGGGATGGAAGAGATCGTGGAGCGGATCGAGCAGCTTGCTCGAGCGCGGGAAGGTCAAAGGTCATAGGTCAAAGCAGGCAGGAGTCTGCGCGCGATCGCGTAGGCCGACTGATCTCAATCGCTCAGCGCCTTGACCCGAAACGTCCCCGGTGGGGCGAGAGTTCCGCCCCACCGAAGCGATGGCTACTGCGGCGTAATGACTGTGACGTGCTGCGTTTCGTTGGTTGTCACACTCGCGAAGGCCCAGAACTCGAGCCCGGGTGTGACAGGGGTAATCTCAGCGCGCA
>JAMPYE010000172.1 GCA_023700825.1 Thermoanaerobaculia bacterium
GCTCGAAGCGTCGATGGGCTGGCGCGAGAGCGACGGGACCACCGCTCACGATCAGGACTGGGAGATCGTGCTCTCGCAGAGCTTCTCCGACCTGGTCCGCGGTCCGGCCCGCTCCGAAGCTGCGCTCGCGCGGCTCGACGCCGACTCCCGTTCGCTCGACGATGCGACGCGCGCGGTACTGCTCGAGGTCGCCGCCGCGTGGGTCGAGCGAATCGCGCTCCAACGGCAGCGTGCCCTCGCAGCCGACTCGCTCGACATCGCGTCACGAACGCGTGAAGCCGCCGAGCGTCGCTTCTCGGCTGGCGACGTCGCGCAGCTCGACGTGAACGTCGCACGAATGCTCCATGCCCGTGCCGCCGCCGAGCTCGCAACCGCAGAGGCGGCGCTCGCGGAGTCGCGCGCAAGGCTGGGATCGCTGCTCGGGCTCGAGCCTGACGAACCGTTCGAGATCGCCGCCGACCTCTCACTCTCGGGCGTCGCTTTGGAAGCTGACCTGGAAGCGCTCGTGGCGACGCGACCCGATGTGAGGCGGCTCGATGCCGAGCTCGCGATGGTTCGCGCCGAGTTGCGGCTCGCGTCGCTGGGCCGGACGCTCGACTGGGGGCTCGTCGCCGCGGTCGCGAAAGACGACGGCGACCGCATCACGACGGCGGGGATTCGATTCGCCCTCCCCCTTGCCGATCGCGGGCAGTTCGAGCGCTCCGAAGCAGGCGCTCGTCTCGCGCGACTCGAGCATGAGCGAGCCTCACTCGTCCGATCCGCAATTGGCGAGATCCTCGCCGCGCGCGACGCGTACACGCGACTCCGCGAGAGCGCGGAAAGCATGACCACGACTCTCCTTCCCCTGCTCGACGAGAACGACGCGCTCGCACTCGAAAGCTACGACGCCGGCCAGATCGGCATCGCCGAGTTCGCCGCCGTGCGACGCGAGTCGATCGACGCACATCACGCCTTCATCGCGCACTGGCTCGACGCCCGCCTCGCCGGGCTCCGCCTGCGCTTCGTCTCCGGAGACCTCCAATGACAACCGATATCCGAGTCACCCTCGTCATTCTGCTTTCGTCCATGCTGCTCCTCTCCTGCGGTGGCGAGAAATCACCGGACGCCGACCAGCACGGCACCTCGGAAGCCGGAGAACATCACGAAGAGGCCGCAACCGGCACGCTGAAGATCGAAGCGTCGATGCTTCGCGATCTGCGGATCACGACCCGCCCGGCGGAGTCACGGACCGCCGCCGAGGTGACACGCGTGACCGGCGAGCTGTCGGTCAACGAAGATCGCTACGCCGAGGTTGGCCCGCCGATCGACGCGCGCGTCGTCGAGCTGCGCGCCGAGGCCGGCAGGCAGGTGCGCGCCGGCGACGTGCTCGCGATTCTCCAGAGCCCGGAGCTTGGACGGGCGCGAGCCGAGCGCGACACCGCGGCCTCCCGCGTCGAGCTCGCGAGGACGTCACTCGAGCGGAAGCGCTCGCTCGGCGAGGGACGCATCGTTCCGAAGCGGGAGATCCAGGACGCGGAAGCCGGCCTCGCCGCCGCGGAGGCGGAGTTGAGCGCGGCGGGCGCGGCGCTGAGTGCTCTCGGAGCCTCTGCACGCCCCACGGGCGACCCGTCGCAGTTCCCGCTCACGTCCCCCGTCAGCGGAGTCGTCATCGAGCGAAGCGTCGTCCGGGGTCAGGTCGTGACGAATCAGTCGACGGCGTTTCGCGTCGGCGATCTGACGACGCTCTGGATGATTGCCCACGCCTTCGAACGCGACGCCGTACGAGTCGAGCGGGGCACGAAGGTCAGCATCGAGCTCGCCGCGTTCCCGGGCCGCACCTTCGAAGGCACCGTGGAGCTCGTTGGCAGCCACGTCGAGTCGGAATCGCGCACCGTCCCGGTGAGAATCGAGATTGCCAACCCCGACGGAGCACTCCGCCCGGGAATGTCGGGCAGCGCTCTCCTTCCAGTCTCCGACGACGGTGGAACCATCGTCTCGCTGCCCGTGGCCGCAGTGCAACGCCTCGATGACGCGTGGGTCGTCTTCCTTCCGAAGAAGGAGGGAGAGTTCGAGGTACGCAAAGTGGGCCGAGGCCGGGATCTCTCGGGCGAAGTCGAGATCGTGTCGGGGCTCGAGGCGGGAGAGGCCGTGGTCGTAGACGGCGCGTTCCTGCTCAAAGCGGAAGCCGAGAAGGCGACTGGAGGCGGCGATGAGCACGGTCACTGAGAGCTCGCTGGTCGCCCGCATCATCCGCGCCTCGTTCGCGAAGCCGCTCGTCGCGTTCCTGCTCGTCGCCACCGGCGCGATCGTCGGCGCCGTGTGGCTGAGCGAGCTGCGGCGCGACGTCTTCCCCGATCTCTCCGCGCCGGTGTTCAACATCATCGTCCAGAACGCGGCGATGGGAGCGGAGGAGCTCGAGCGGACGATCGCGATCCCGATGGAGATCGCGCTCAGCGGCCTCCCCGAAGTGCGTCGCGTTCGCTCCGTCTCGCAGCTCGGCGTCGCGAGCACGACGATCGAGTTCGAGCCCGACACCGACTACTACCGCGCCCGCCAGCTCGTCGCCGAGCGCGTCGCGCAGGCCACGACGGAGCTCCCGGCAGGCACCGACGCGCCCCTCGTGTCGAGCCTGACGGGGCGCCTCAACGAGATCTTCGAGTTCACCCTCGAGGCCGAGCCGGGGGCGATGGATCTGATGGGACTGCGCGATCGCGCGGAGTTCGAGGTGAAGAACCGTCTCCTCGCGATCCCCGGGGTCGCAGCCGTCGAGCGTCTCGGCGGTTTTCTCCGCCAATACCAGGTCCGCATCGATCCCGCGAGGATGGCAGCGCGCGGGGTCACGCTCGACGAGGTGATGCACGCGGTCGAGAGCGCGAATCGCAACGCGTCGGGTGGCATCGTCGTCGAAGGCCCCGTCGAGTGGAACGTCCGCGCGATCGGCGCCGCCCACTCGATCGACGACCTGCGCGGCACCGTCGTCACGGTGAAAGGCCTGACGCCGGTGCTGCTCGGCGACGTCGCTGACGTCCGCGAAGCGCCGGCCGTTCGCCGCGGCATCGCGCACCGCCTCCGCGGTGAAGTCGTCAGTTGCAGGATCGCGAAGCAGTTCGACGCCGACACGATGCGCGTCTCCGAAGGAGTACGGGCAGCGTTCGTGGAGTTGCAGAAGAGCCTGCCGAAAGGGGTGCATCTCCGCGTCGTCTACGACCAGTCGGAGCTCGTCCGCTCCTCCCTGGGCGGCGTCGGGCGCGCCGTGCTCCTCGGCGCGTTCTTCGTCGTGCTCGTCCTTTTCCTCCTGTTAGGCAACGTTCGTGCCGCGCTGCTCGTCACCCTCACGATTCCTCTCTCCATCGCGCTGAGCGGCGTCTTCCTCAAGCCGGCGGGCGCGGGCATCAACACGATGACGCTCGGAGGGCTCGCCATTGCGGTCGGCCTCCTTGTCGACGCCGCAATCATCGTCACGGAGAACATCCTCGAGCGGCTCTCGAAGCGACGAACGGAGAACCCTCGAACCGTCGCGCTCGAGGCCGCGATCGAGGTCGGACGCCCCATCACCTACGCGACGTTGATCGTCATCGCCGTGTTCACCCCGCTCTTCGCGATGACCGGGATCGAAGGTCGAATGTACGAGCCGCTCGCGGCGGCAGTCGTCTCGGCGGTCGCGGCGGCGCTCATCCTCGCGTTGACGATCGTGCCGGTGGCCGCGGCACGGCTCCTCTCCGGAGGGAGCGTCGCCGCGGAATCGCACGACACCTGGGTAATTCGGGCTGCCAAGCGGATCTACGCACCGATCCTCGACGCGTGCATGCGACGTGCGGGGCTGGTCCGCATCGCGACGCTACTCGTCACCATCCCGGCGCTCGCGCTCGCCTTCCTCGTCGGCAGCGACTTCATGCCGAAGCTCGACGAGGGAGCATTCCTGATCCAGACGAACCTTCCCCCGGAGACATCGCTCGATGAAGTCGACCGGATGAATCACCGCGCCGAGGACATCCTGCGAAAGATCCCGGAGGTCGAGGATGTCGTTCGGAGGACGGGGCGCGCCGAGCGCACCGAGGATCCGATGCCACACACGCTCTCCGATGTCCTCGTGGTGCTGAAGAAGGAGCGGTCGCGGTCGCTCGAGGAGATCGAGACCGACATGCGCGAGCAGCTCGAGCAGGTGCCGGGAATCACGGCGCTCTTCACCACGCCGTTAGGCATGCGGATCGACGAGGGCCTCGGCGGAACGCCGGCCGACCTCTCCATCCGCATCTTCGGGCCCGACCTCGACACCCTCGCGCGGCTCGGCAACGAGACGAAGGAGATCATGGAAGAAGTCGAAGGCCTCGCCGACTTGCGCGCCGAGCGCGTGACCGGCCTCCCGCAGCTTCAGATCGTCGTCGATCGCGAGGCGACGGCGCGCGTGGGCCTCACCCCGGGAGAGGTCGTTGACGCGGTCCGGATCGCCCTCGTCGGCGAGGAGGTATCGACGATCTGGGTCGGCCAGCGCGGGTACGACCTGGTGGTCAAGCTGGAGGACGACGCGCGCGGCGATACGCGACAGCTCGGCGCGCTTGTCGTCGACGGGCACGACGGCACCAGGATTCCCCTCAACCAGCTCGCGAAGATCGAGAAGAGCTTCGGTCCCGGCGCGGTGAAGCGAGAGGCGGGCTCGCGGAGAATCGCCGTCGAAGCGAGCGTCGAGGGTCGTGACCTCGCGGGGGCCGCGCGCGAAGTGAGCCGCAAGCTCGACGAAAAGCTCGAGCTTCCGCCCGGCTACTTCGTCAACGTCGGCGGACGCGTCGAGAACCAGGCCCGCGCCATGCGCTCGCTCTGGCTCGCAATCGCCGTCGCGATTCTCGCGGTCTTCATCCTCCTCTACCTCGCGCTCGGCTCGAGCGCCGAGGCGATCGTCATCCTCGCGACGCTGCCCGACGCCTTCGTCGGAGGCATCGTCGCCCTGCTGATCTCGGGCGAAACCTGGAACGTGTCGTCGCTCGTCGGCCTCATCGGCCTCTTCGGCATCGCCGTGCAGAACGGGCTCGTGCTGTTCACGCAGACGAAGACGCTCGTCGCCGAAGGCAAACCGTTCAACGAAGCGCTGCGAGAGGCGAGCATCGGACGCGTGAGGCCGAAGCTGATGACCGCGGCGACCGCGATCCTCGGCCTTCTTCCGATGCTCGTGCTGCAACTGCACGGAACCGAGATCGAGAGGCCGCTCGCGATCGTCATGATCGGCGGTCTCGTGACCTCGACCGCCTTCACCCTGCTCGCGCTGCCAACGTTCTATTCGTTCGTGGAGGGCTTGCGGAACGGGAGACGGAGCATCCAGACGTGCGACTGATTCGTCGCGCCCAGGATTTCGGGGCGGGCCATTGCGTCGCGCGGACGGAGTCATTCTGCCTTCCGACTTCTACGACCCCTGGACCGCTTCGCTGGCCCCGGACGCCGCTTGTCGGGCAGTCCGGCCAGCGAGGTGCTTCGGAGAGACGTCAGGGGGTCCCGGGTTGTCGAGGGATCGAGCCCTCGAGCTCGAGTATCTCGAACTACGTAAGCGCCAAGCTCTGACCCCACCAGCGCAGCGCGCGACCCCAGGCCCTCTCGTCTGCAGCCGCAAACGAAACACTTGATACTGACGCTCCGCTCCGCCAAGCCTACAATATTGTGATGTCGGCGGAGTTCCCCCTCCTCGCCACGAAGCTGTTCGTGCCGCCTCCGCGTGCGAACCGTGTGGGTCGCGCGCGGCTGCGCGACCGCCTCGACGCGGCGCCCGGCGGGAGCGTGACGCTCGTGTCGGCGGCGGCGGGCTCGGGCAAGTCCACGCTGCTCGCCGACTGGGCGCTCTCGTCGGGGCGGCGTGTCGGCTGGGTCTCGCTCGACCCCGAGGATGACGAGCCGCGCAGGTTCCTCGGCTACGTCGTCGGCGCTCTGAAGAGCGCGGGGGCGCTCGACCCGGACGATGCACTCGGGGTCGCAGGAGCGGGGACGGCCGACGCGATCGAGGCCGCGATCACTGACCTTCTCAATGCGATGGCGGAGCGCCGCGCGGCGGCCGCGCTCGTGCTCGACGATTTCCACGTGATCGAGAGCGCCGCGGTGCACGCGATCGTCCAGCGTATCGTCGACCACCTCCCGCCCGACCTGCACCTCGTCGTCGCGTCGCGCGTCGATCCTCCGCTCGCGCTCTCGCGCCTCCGCGCGCGCCACATGCTCCACGAGATCCGAGGCGACGAGCTTCGCTTCACCGCCTCGGAGGCGGAGCGTTTTTTCAACGAGTCGATGGGGCTCGGCCTCACTTCGCCACAGGTCGCGGAGCTCGAGGCGAAGACCGAAGGATGGGCGGTGGGACTGCAGCTCGCGGCGATCTCGCTGCGCGGGCGCGACGGGGCGACCGGGTTCATCTCGGGCTTCAGCGGCACGAACCGTTACGTTCTCGACTATCTGACTGACGAGGTGTTGCATCGTCAGCCCGAGGATGTCCGGCGGTTTCTTCTCGAGACGTCGGTGTTAGGCAAGCTTTCCGCGCCGCTCTGCGAGGCGGTCACCGGGCGGGCGGGAGCCGCGGCGATCCTGCAGCGGCTCGACCTGGAGAACCTCTTTCTCATTCCGCTCGACGACGTGCGCGTCTGGTATCGCTACCACCATCTCTTCGCGTCGCTGCTGCGCCACGAGCTCGAACGCATGGTGCCACGCGAGGAGGTGACGGCGCTCCACCGCCGCGCGGCTAGCTGGTACGAGGCGAACGGGATGCCGGAGCCGGCGCTCCATCACGCGCTCTTGGCGCGCGACGATGAGCGCGCGATCGCCATCGTCACCGCGCACGCGAGGACGCGCATCGTCGGCGGCGACAGCGCCTCGATCGTCCGCTGGGTCTCGCAGCTGCCGCGCGAGCGGGTCGAGCGCGACCTCGAGCTCCTGCTCACGCACGCGCTCGCTCTGACGGCCGAGTGCCGCTTCGAGGAAGCGTTGCGCGAGGTCGAGGTTGCCGGGCGAATCATCCCCGTGGGCGACGAGGGAAGCGCCGCCGGCGCTGTCCTCTCGATGCGCGGGCTGCTGTATCACCTCACCGGCGACATCGAGAAGGCGTACGACACGCTCGACCGCGCGATGCACGTGCTCGCGCCGGGAGATTTCTGGCATTCGATGACGTCGTTCAATCTCGGGATGGCGTCCTTCATGGTTCCCGACCTCCGTAAGGCGGAGGCGTACTTCCTCCAGGCGACCAGCTGCCGCGATCGCTCGTACGGACTGCTCACCGCCGTGCTCGGCCAGTGCTACGCAGGTTGGTGCCTCCTCTGGCGCGGCCTGCCGGAGGAAGCGGTGAAGCTGGTCCGCGAGGCAAAGGCGTGGACCGACACTTGGTCGTCCGACAACGTGACTGGGAGTCCGCTCGCGGCGCTCGTCTACAGCATGCTCGCCGACCTGCACCGGATGCGCAACGAGCTCGACGAGGCGCGCGAGAGTGCCCGCCTCGCGCTCGAAGCAGGCCGCAAGGGATTCTTCCTCGGGTACGCCGAAGGGACGCGCGTACTCGCGCAGGTATCGGAGGAGCAGTGCGATTTCGACACCGCGATCCATGCGGCCAGGGAAACGCTTCGCGGCTTCCGGTACGCGGGTAATCCGTATTGGCTTGGCACCGCACGCGCGCTCGAGTATCACGTGCTCTGGCGTCGCGGCGTCGTGACGGGGAGCCAGGCCGATCTCGAAACCGTGGCGCGCTGGTGCGAGGAAGGCGGATATCTCGACGTCGATCACTGGAGCGATCGGATGCACGGCGGGCTCTTCCCCGACTTCACGCTGATGATCGCGGCGAACGTGCTCGCGTACCAGCAGCGATACGACGAGGCTCGCCGTCTACTCGACGCGCTGTGGCGCGAAGCGACGAGAAGCGAGCGCGTGCCTGCACAGGTCACGACGCTCGTCCAGAGCGCGCTCGTCGCGGCGGCGGTCGGTGAGGCGGACGAGGCGGTGGCGACGATGCGCCGCGCGCTGGAGCTCGCGAGCGGCCCGGGATTCATCCGCTTCTTCCTCAACGAAGGAACGGGGGTCGTCCCGCTCGTCGAGCGCGCGATGCAGGGGATGAGTGAGCGCGGCTTCGCGGCGCGCGTCCTCGCCGCGTTCGACGTCCCCGTCAAGCCGCGCCTCGCGGTGACCGGCATCGCCGAGCCTCTCACCGAGCGCGAAATCGAGGTCCTCCGCCTCATCGCGGAAGGCTCCTCGAACCAGGAAGCCGCGCGCCGCCTCATCGTCGCCCCGAGCACCGTGAAGAAGCACCTCGAGAACGTCTACGCCAAGTTAGGCGTCGCGGGCCGTTCCCAGGCAGTGGCCCGGGCAAGGGAGTTGCAGCTACTCTGACTTGCATCCCGGAGGGATGCCAGAAGGTAGCCGGGGTCGCCGCAGGCGACCCCCGGTACGCCCGGACGAAGAATTTCGCACCCCGGAGGGGTGCCAGACGGAACCGCGCGTCTCCCACAATCTGGCACCCCTCCGGGGTGCGGACCATTCCGCGCATCGTTTCCGGGGGTCGCCCCGCTTCGCGGGACGACCCCC
>JAMPYE010000173.1 GCA_023700825.1 Thermoanaerobaculia bacterium
CGTCGCGTAGCGACGCTGGAGTTTAGCCCCCCGGTCCCGGCCGACGGGACCGGGGGGGGGCGACGTCGAACAATGCGCGCGTCGCGTCAGCGACGCCGGAGGCAAGGCGACGGGCGCACGGACGCTCACGGCGTCTCCAGCGCCGCTCCGCGGCGTTGCCGCGGCTATTCGCGACCTGCCCCCGGCGGCGCTTCGCGGGAAAGGGGGCGAAGTTCGGCTGTCGCTACGCGACATCGATCCGGGGCGAACAGGCGTTTCGTCTCATCGCCTTCACCTCTCGAGACCAACGGCAGGATGCGAGTCTCCAAGGGAGACAGTTTTACCCAGGGAACCGAAGGGGGCGGTGTCGAGCGGCCCGAGAGGCTAACGGCGACCGGCGACGCTGCGAAGGCCCTCGAGGGCGATGTCGAGCGTCATGGCCGAGTTCAGCTTCAGAGAGCTCGACGACGACCAGCGTCCGCTTCGCAACGCCACGTACTCGATCGACTCGTCGTTGCCCGAGTAGACGACGATGGTGCCGGTCGAGGGGTTCGGGCGCATGGCCACGAGAGGGGCGCTCGTGTCGCGTGCACGGATCGGCATGGGGCCGAACTCTCCGGTGGTCACGCCGATGGGGATGTGAAGCACGCCGTTCTTCTCGTCTTCGATCGGCCTGATCGTGACGAGCTGATAGCGGTTCGTGTACCAGTCCGCGAACAGGACGTCGATCGAGTCACCGTCCGCCGCGTTGAACACGAAGGGGGTGCGGAACACGTTCCGGTCGTAGTCGTCCGGCAGGACGTACGGCTCCGGAGTCCGGCTCGTCACGAAGTCCGTGAGCTCGTGGACCTGAATGCTGCGGACGTCGCCATGGTCGAGCTCGAGCATGGCGTAACGTGCCGATTCGCGCTGGCCGAGCTGTTCCCACCAGATCGCGTGCGCGATGAGCGCGGGCTTCTGTTCTTTCGTGCCGTCCTCGCGCGTGCGTTCGGCAAAGCGCGTGATCGTGACCTTGAGGTTGAAGCGGATCCGCCAGATGCCGTTGTCGAAGGTCGAGACCTCACTCCAGTCGCCGTCCTTGTACGACGCGAAGAGCAACTCGCTCGCCCCGAGCCCGGGGATGCGCTGCCAGAAGATGTAGAGGCGACCGTCGGCCTCGTCGAACGCGAGCGACGGCTCCACATGGTAGCCACCCGTGAGCGAGCCGGGCACCGCGATCGTCTCGAGCTTGTCCCCGTTCTGGATGCGGAGGCGAAGGACGCCGTTCGACGCGGTGTCGAGGGTGGTTCCGTCTTCCGTCTCGAGCTCCGAAGCCTTGACGATGTCGACCGTGAAGAGGGTCCCGCCGTCCGTCAGCAGAACGTCGCTCACGCGCAACTGCGCGCCCGCGCCCGCGGCGGTCAGAACGAGAACCAATACGATCAGAAAGCGTCTCATCGGCTTAGAGCTTCAGGTTCACCATGCTGCGCAGGTCGAGAGCGAGCAACACGTTCTTGAGCTGCGGGAAATCGGGATAGTACGTTGCGAGATGCTCGAAGTGGGTCTCGGCGGCCGCGGTATCGCCCAGCTTGTAGGCGACTTCTCCCAGCAGGTAATGCGCGTTGCGAAGCTGCCGTGTCTCGGTAGCTTTCTCGAGCCCGAGCTCGCCATAATGGCGCGCGCTTTCGAGATCGCCGAACTCGAGATAGCCGTAGCAGAGGTCGATGTACGACTCGGCGACGTAGCCTTCCGCGCCCGCTTCGCGCATCAGCTCGATCGCGCGGTGGATCGTCTCGATCCCGCTCTCGAGCTCGCCTTCGACCACGAGGCAGTACCCGAGGTTCTGCATCGCGAACGAGCGCGCGAAGACCTGGTCCGGATGCCCGGCGAGCAAGGAGAGGATCTCGCGATAGTGCTCGATCGCCTCGGGGATGCGCGAGTCGTAGACGCACGCATTGCCCATGTCGTTGAGGACGCCGAGCCGCCACCACGAGTCCTCGACGTGCTCGGAAGCCTCGAGTGCGATGCGGCCGTAGTTGTACGCGCGTTTGAAGTCCTTCGCGAGGATGTAGCGGTGCTGCAGGTTGTACGCGGCGAGGAACGTGTGCTTCGGGTTGCGCCGGCGCATCAGGATCTGCGGCAGTCGCTGAACCTCGGGGCCGTCGGCTTCCATCTGGATCAGCACGCCCGCCTTGTTGATCGTGAGGAGCTCGGTGGTCTCGTCGTCGCCGGCGAGCCCGAGAGCCTCGTCGAACAGAGCAATGGCCTCCTCGAGCGCGTTCTCACGCACCCGGGCGAGCGCCGCCTGTCTGATTTCCTCGACCTTACTCATCGTCTTCGTCTCCCCCATCGCTCCTCCCACTCCCACCCGGGGGCATCGAGTTCTGCAGTCGCTTGAACTCGATGAAACTATCCACTTCCCTGCGCGCCTCTTCGTCGAGGCTCTCGTAGCGCGACAGAATGTTGCTCGTGCGCGGGCGCTCTTCGAAGAAGTCGCCGATTCCGAGGTTGAACGTCTGGAGAATCCGCAAAAGCGTGTCGAGACCGACCTTGTACTCACCCTTTTCCATGCGGGAGAGGTCTGACTGATGGATTCCGACACGTTCGGCGAGCTCGGTCTGGGTGAGCTTCCTCTCGCGGCGCAACTCGCGGATCTTGCGGCCCACGAGCTCCATCTGTATTGGATTTGCGGTCATTTCGTTGACGCCTGTCGGCGGAGACACTATACTCCGCGCTCACTTTAAGTCTCCCCGCCTCTTCATGTCAAGGAAGCATACGTGGCCGTCGGATCCAGCGCCTACCTAGCTTATCAATTGATACGACGCGACCTCTCGGCCCGTTTCACCGGCTCGGCCCTCGGTTTTGCCTGGGGCATCCTCCAGCCCCTCGGCCTGATCGCCCTCTACTGGTTCATCTTCGGGATCATGCTTCCGGGCGGAAAGCTCGGCCAGGGCGGGGGAGGCTACGTCTATTTCCTCATTTCCGGGCTGCTCCCCTGGCTTGGATTCAACGAGGCGATCGTCCGCGGGACGACCTCCATCGTCGAGAACGCCCAGATCGTCAAGCGCCTGCCATTTCGCAGTGAGTTGCTGGTCTTCGTCCCGTCGGCGACCGCCGTCGTGTTCGAGGTCGTGTCGCTCGCTCTGTTTCTCGTGCTCCTGGTCGCCACCGGCAAGTTCGACGGCCTGCTCTGGATCCTCCCGATCGCGATCGTCCTCCAGTTCGCGCTCCAGTTCGGTCTGAGCCTCGTGCTCGCGGTCGCCTACGTGATTTTCAGGGACGTCTTCCAGATCGTCGGCTTCGGTCTGTCGGTGCTCTTCTTCATGAGCCCGATCCTCTTCGACGTGCGTTCCGACTTCGCGCCCTTCTTTCGCTGGAATCCGCTGACGCCTCTCATGGGTTTGTATCGCGCCGGGACGATCGGAGGCCCGTTACCTTCGTGGGGATCGATCGTATACCTGTCGGTGTTCGCCCTTCTGGCGACGACACTCGGCATGAGCCTGTTCCGGCGGGCTCAGCCGGCGCTGATCGACGCCGTCTGAATCGCGCGTCCGAATCAGCTTCGAGGCATACCCTTCACATTCAGTCGAGAGGTCAATGATGTCGAATCGAATGGTTTTCCCTTCAATCCTCCTGGCGGCACTGATCGTCGCGGCGGTGGCGTTGCCTGCTGGCGCGCAGGCCGCCAGTGCGACAGAGGCGCCGCAGGCCGCTGCCGCACCCCAGGCCTCGCAGGCGCCAACGCCCGACCGCGCGGCCGAGCTCGAGCGCCTCGGGCTGAGCGCGGATCCCGGTCCGGATCCCGACCCGACGGTGGTGTGGATCCGGAACGGCCGCTCCTACACGATCAACAAGATCGGGCGCGAGTGGACGCTCCCGCCGCGCAACGGTCGCAAAGGCTGGATGCAGCCGAATCATCACGTCCACATGGATGCGGAGATCTACCAGGAGAACGAGGACTCGGTCTGGTTCTTCATCGAGGTCACGCCGACGGAGCGGAGCCGGCCGAAGTACCGCCACGACAGCGCCGGCCGCAAGATCAAGATCATGAAGCGCACCGACGAGCAGCTCGCGAATCTTCGCGACATGCGGGGAGAGTTCGAACCGCTCTCTCCGAAGAAGTCGGAGCTCGTACTCAAGCTGGTCGACGGTTCGGAAGGGCTGCCGACGACCGGATCGTGGAGGAACTCCGCGGCCGTTGCCGACATGAACGGCGACGGGAACCCGGACATCATCACCCCGCCGCAGCGTTCCGCGGCGAAAGGCTACCCCTGGATCTTCCTCGGTGACGGCAAGGGACACTGGTCCGTCGCGGCGGAGGTCGAGTGGCCCGAACGGGTGTTCAACTACGGCTCGGTCTCGGTCGGTGACCTGGATCGCGACGGGAATCTCGATCTCGTCTTCGCGTCCCATCTCGAAGGCATCTACGCGATGCTGGGGGACGGCAAGGGCGGCTTCCGCGACGCAAACGAAGGCTTCCCCCGGGATTTTGCAACGCGTCGTGCCCGGCTCGCCGACGTCGACCGTGACGGTGATCTCGACATCGTCGCGATCACCGAAGGACCGACGCCGGGGAGTGTCGCCGCGAATCGGAAAGACGATGTTCCGCTGCGGCTTTTCCTCAACGACGGAAAGGCGAAGGTCTGGACGCCGGTATCGATCGCTCCCCAGGAGCGGGAGCTTGCGGGCGACTGGATGAACCTTGGCGACATCAACGGCGACAAGCGCATCGACGTCATCGGCTCGAGCATCATCGCCTCGGGAACCGACACGATCTGGCTCGGCGCGAAGAAGCCTAACACCTTCGAGCCGTTCGGTCGCGGCTTCCTTCCCTGGCGTTCGCTCTATCACGCGAACGCCGTAGGCAGATTCTCCCGCCGCGATCGCGACGATGTCGTCGCCGCGTTCTTCCGCACGTGGCCGAATGACGTCGACCCCGACCTCGTCGAGTATCCGGGGCTCGAAAAGGTGACGGGCCTCGAGCGAATCTGGTGGAACGGAAAGAAGTTCGAGAGAGCGCCGATCTTCGTGGCGCCCTCGACGGGCGCGATCGTCGCGCTCGCCTCCGGCGACGTCGACGGCGACGGCCACCTCGACATCGTCTATCTCGACGAGAAACGCGTCGAGCTCATGCTGCTGCTCGGAGACGGGAAGGGATCGTTCGCGAAGGCCCGATTCGACGCACCCGATCTCCCGGCGCGCAGGGCGTACGATCTCCTTCTGGTCGATCTCGACAACGACAAGCGTCAGGACGTGCTCATCCTGTACGAATCGGACGAAGATTTGTCGAACGGGGCGATCAAGGTTCTGCTGAACCGGGGGAAGGTGACGAATGCCACTTGATCTGGGGCGATTTGGGGGGTAGAATCGCCTCAACTTTGATATGCGCCAACCGCATATTTTTTCTCTGATGCTATTGACATCCGGAATATCGGCGGCTACATTACCCCAAGCTGATTCAGGTTTTGAATTTCTTGACCGGAGGTGATCGTATCGGAGTGTTGAGCATTCCGGCAGTCGCAGTTGCAGTAGATCCAAGTACAACGGTCAATCAATTGTCGTTTAGGAGAGAGAAACTAATGAGAAAGTATCTGGCATTTGCAGTTCTGATGCTGGTCGCCTCCGTCGGCGCGTTCGCGCAGCTTCCTGCGAACCCGCTCCTCGGCCCGGCCACCATCAGCGGCTATGATTCGTGCGACATCTCCACGTCGCCGGCAGCGACGCTGCTGCTCCCGTACTTCGAGGTTGATCCCTCGGGTCTCGGCGAGAACACGCTCGTCACCATCACCAACGTGTCCGACACCTCGATCGTCGCCCACGTCACGGTGTGGACGAACTGGTCCTACCCGGTCCTCGACTTCAACATCTTCCTCACCGGTTATGACGTCCAGTCGATGTCGCTTCGCAGCCTGCTCGTGAATGGCGACATTCCGAACACGGCGCGCGCGACGGCGACGTCGCCCCGCGGCGCTCGCTCGACCCGTGGCGCCTCCTGGATCGAAGCTCCGTACACCACCGCCGGTCTGGCCGCTTCGTGCGGCAGCGCCCAGGGTGGCGTCGGCGCGATCCCGGGCTTCCTGCTTCCGGCGATCCAGAGCGCCCTCACCGGCGGTCCGTTCTCCGTCGGCCTCATCAACTGCTCTCAGGTTGCTGACGAGAGCGACAGCTACGTTGGTTACATCACGATCGACACGACGAACCGCTGCTCCCAGTCGCTGCCGACCGATCCGGGTTACTTCGGCGCCGCCGGCGAAATCAAGCACGAGAACCAGCTGATCGGCGACTACATCCGCCTCAACGACGCGGAAGGCTATTCGGGCGGCAACCCGCTCGTTCACATCAAGGCCATCCCGGGTGGAAACCCGGCCCTCGGCGCGACGACTCTGACGTCGTCGTTCTACCAGCGCTACCAGGCGGCCTTCGCGACGACCGATCGTCGCCAGCCGCTTCCGGGCCTCTTCGCGGCCCGTTACATCGAGCCCGGCACGGCTGCCGGCTTCGACACCGATTTCGTGATCTGGCGTGAAGGTACGACGCTCAACGCGGCCTGCGCCACGATTGACGACAACGCCTCCTTCCCGTACGTCGAAATCGTTCGTTTCGACGAGCGCGAGAACCCGACGACCACGACCGTTGGTTGCCAGGTTTCGCCTTGCCTCGACGAAGAGTTCGGTCTGTCGGAGACGCAGCTCGTCAACCTGAGCTCGCCGATCTTCCCGCCCGACTCCACGTCGACCGATCCGGGTGGCTGGATGTACATGAACCTGCAGCACGCTGAGTTCATCACCCGCCCGTCGCAGAACTGGGTCCAGGTCCGCATGACTGGCGCCGGCGTCTACGGCGTCGACTTCGACGCGGCGTACCTTGGCAACGGTTGCCAGGGCTTCGTTGCCGAGACGTCGGTTGCCGACGGCGCGGAGAAGATTGGTCCCAAGTTCGTTCCGGGCACCGAGATTCTCTGGTCTGGCAACTAAGTCTGACGTTCAGGTAGTAGCCTGAGGGCGGGCCGGGGTAACCCGGCCCGCCTTTTTTTCCTGCTTGCCTTTTGTCAGTGACCGTGGGCGCGGCATCCGCCGAAATAGCTCTACAGGGTTGGATGTTCGACGCAATGGGGAGGGTACAAACCCAATGGACATGAATCTCGAATCGAGGATCGGGAAGGGTGTGCGTGCGCTCGCGGGAGTTTTCGCGATTGCATCCTTCGCCGTGTTGCTGGCAGCGCCGTCCGCGCTCGCGCAGCCCACATCGAAGCTCTTCCCGATTCCCGGCGAACAGTGTTCAGCCGCCTTCGAATGCCTGCCGGATCAGTACGGCAAGACCATCGCCCCGTTCACTTCCTCGATCAAGTCGTTCAAGGGTCGCTTCATGTACTCGAACGCGACTCGCGACTATCAGCTGACCCGCACCTATCGTGCCTGGGGGATGTTCCCCGAGCCGTCGACCGGGAAGATCTACGCGATGTACGGTTCGACGATCGCCGCCTGGAGCGAAGCGAGCTTCTTCGCGAAGACCAACGGTCAGCCGTCATCCGGGCCTCCGGCGGCTCGCAAGGACAACGACGGCGAGAAGTACGTCGAACCCGACTACCTCTTCTACGCCGAGGCGAAGGGCAGCGGATGGCAGACCTACACTGCCGACGGCCAGCAGCGGCTCTATGACGTCGCAACCGATGACCGGGGCTACGTCTACCCTGCGACCTCGGAGTTCGGCTGGGGAATTCTCCAGGACACCGGGGGATCGCTGTCGAACGTCAAGCAGTTCTTTCCGCTCACGCAGGTTCCGGCGGATCAGCAACTGCTTCCTGCGGGCAATCCTCAGAACGTTCGCGTGGTGAAGTTTGGCAGCTCGTACATGGCGGTGGTCGGCTGGACCAGCGGCTTCACCCTGTACGACGTCACGATACCGGCGGCGACCCGGAAGATCGGCGAGACCGCTTCATCGCGTGGAAGCGTCACAGACCTGGTTGCCACGAAGAACCGGGACGCGATCGCGGCGTGGGACAACGCCTTCAACAGGATCAGGGTCGTCACCTCGGCGGAGCTCGCCGTGGGTAACCTGGCAGGGAAGACCATCGCGGCATCGTCCGGCGCCCTCTTTCAGGCAATTTCCTCCGATGCGACGCACATCTGGGCGGTCGAAAACCTTGGACGAACTTCCCCGACCTTCAATCTCGTGAAGATCTCGCCGGCGTCGGGTGCCGTGGAGCGGTTCTCCATTCTGATCCCCGGCGGACTTTCTCCCTCACAGCTGGCCTACCTGGAAGTGTCCGGCGGAATGGCTGCGATCGCAGGCTGGGGCGCTGACGGCGTTCGCCGCTCGCAGACCCGCCTTTACGACGTCCGAGGCCCGCTGCCGGTCGAGGTTCCGATTGCGGACTGGTTCGAAGCCGCCTACTGGGTGGCGCCCACCGGCTACGTGGTGCCTCCGGGGTCGTATCTGAGCCCGATGCAGGCGCTTCCCTACACGTACGGCGGGAAGACCTATCTCATGTAC
>JAMPYE010000174.1 GCA_023700825.1 Thermoanaerobaculia bacterium
CCCGACCGGGATCGCCAGCCATCTCGCACGGAAATCGAAATGGAGAATGTCGAATGGAGAATGAGGAATGAAGAGCGGGACGGGCACCGGCTCTTCATTCTCCATTCATCATTCTTCATTCGACATTTCGGTTTTCGCTCTCGGGCCATCGCACCGCGATACAATCCCACGCCGCGGAGGCGAGTGTGCGCGATCTCTATCCAGCCATTGAACCATTCGACAGCGGCTTCCTTCAGGTTTCGCCGCTACACACCATTCACTACGAGCAGGCCGGCAATCCGGCGGGGAAGAAGGTCATCTTCTTCCACGGCGGCCCGGGAGGCGGCATCGAAGCGGACTACCGTCGTTACTTCGACCCCGCGAAGTGGCACGTGATCCTGTTCGACCAGCGTGGCTGTGGCAGGAGCACTCCGCACGCGGAACTGCGCGAGAACACGACGTGGGACCTCGTCGCCGACGCGGAGCTGATTCGCGAGAAGCTCGGGATCGACAAGTGGTTCGTCTTCGGCGGGAGCTGGGGGTCGACCCTGGGGCTGGCGTACGCGGAGACGCATCCCGACCGCTGTCTCGGACTGGTCCTTCGCGGGATCTTCCTGCTCAGGCGGAAGGAACTGCTCTGGTTCTATCAGGACGGCGCGAGCGCGATCTTTCCGGACGCCTGGGACGACTACCTTCGCCCGATCCCCGAGGTCGAGCGCGGTGACATGATGGGCGCGTACTACAGAAGGCTGACGTCGCCCGACGCCGCCGTCCGGAGCGAGGCGGCGAAGGCGTGGTCGATGTGGGAAGGTGCGACGAGCAAGCTGTTTCCCGATCCGGGGCTCGTCGAGAAGTTCGGAGGCGACGAGTTCTCTCTCGCCTTCGCCCGCATCGAGTGCCACTACTTCGTGAACGGTGCGTTCCTTCGCAGCGACACGCAGTTGCTCGACGACGTCACGAAGATCGCGCACCTGCCGGTCGTGATCGTCCAGGGGCGCTACGACGTGGTCTGCCCGGCGATGAGTGCGTGGGCGCTGCACAAGGCGTGGCCGGGCTCGAAGCTGGTCATCGTGCCCGACGCCGGGCACAGCATGAAGGAGCCAGGAATCCTGAGCGCGCTGGTCGAGGCGACGGACGAGTTCGCAAAACTCTAGGCGAAAGGCGAGAGGCGACAGGCGATGAGCAGGCAGCTACGGCTCAATCCTGTTGCCTGCTATCGCCTCTCGCCTTTCGCCTCTCGCCTCTCGTTCATTCGTTTCCGTTTCGTGTGACGCGCGTCCTATCCGGGCGGCGAGTCCGAGTCTAGACTCCGTGCCGCTTCTGCATGCGGCACGTGCGGCCGCGACTCTTTTCGCAGTGAATCCATGGAGACGACAACGATGCGTCAACTCACCACTCTGATCGCGAGCGCGCTTTGCGGCGCGGCTCTTCTTTCGTGTACGTCGACGACCACACAGACACCGGTGGCGGCAACTCCCGCCGAGGCAGCCCCGGTGGTTGCGGCGAAACTGTCGAATCCCCTGCTTGCGCCGTGGGCAGGCCCGTACGGCGGCGTGCCGGCGTGGGACAAGGTCGTCGTCGCCGACTTCAAGCCGGCGCTCGAAGCCGCGATGGCGGAGAACCTCGCCGCCGTCGACGCGATCGCGAAGAATCCCACGGCCCCGACCTTCGAGAACACGATTGCGGCCTACGAGCGGGCATCACGCACGTTCGATCGGGTCGACGCCTACTTCGGCGTCTGGGGCAACAACATGAACAGCCCCGAGTTCCAGAAGGTCGACACGGAGATGGCCCCCGTAATCTCCGCGTTCCGCGACCGGATCACGCAGAACGAGGGGCTCTTCGGCAGGATCGCGGCGGTCTACAACTCCCCCGACAAGGCGAAACTGACCCCCGAGCAGCAGCGGCTCACGTGGCTCCACTACACGAACTTCGTCCGCGCGGGCGCGAAGCTCGACTCGAAGGCGAAGGCGCGGATGTCGGAGATCAACCAGGAGCTCGCGAGCCTCTACACGAGGTTCGGGCAGAACGTGCTCGCCGACGAGCAGGGGCGCTTCCTCACGCTCGAGAGCGAGGCGGATCTCGCAGGGCTCCCCGAGCCGCTTCGTGACGCGGCCTCCGCGGCGGCGGAGCGGAAGAAGGCGCCGGGCAAGTGGGTGATCACGAACACGCGCTCGTCGGTCGACCCGTTCCTGACCTATTCCGACCGCCGCAACCTTCGCGAGAAGGCGTGGCGCATGTTCATCATGCGTGGCGACAACGGCGACGAGAACGACAACAACGCGATCATCCCGCAGATCCTCGCGCTCCGTGCCGAGCGCGCGAAGCTGCTCGGCTACGAGACGCACGCACACTGGCGTCTCGAGAACGCAATGGCGAAGAACCCCGTGCGCGCGATGGAGCTGATGGAAGCGGTTTGGAAGCCCGCGATCGCGCGCGTCGCGGAGGAAGTCGCCGACATGCAGAAGCTCGCCGACGCCGAAGGCGCGAAGATCACGATCGAGCCCTGGGACTACCGCTATTACGCCGAAAAGGTGCGGAAGGCCAAGTACGACCTCGACCAGAACGAAGTGAAGCAGTACCTGCAGCTCGAGCAGATGCGCGAGGCGATGTTCTGGGTCTCCGGAGAGCTCTTCAACTTCAGGTTCACGCCGATCACGAACGTGCCGGTCTACCACCCCGACGTGCGCGTATGGGAAGTGAGCGACAAGACGACGGGGCGGCACATCGGCGTCTGGTACTTCGACCCGTTCGCGCGCGAGGGCAAACGCTCGGGCGCCTGGATGAACGCCTACCGGAGCCAGGAGCGGTTCGACGGCGAAGTGACGACGATCGTCTCGAACAACTCGAACTTCGTGAAGGGCAAGCCGGGAGAACCGGTGCTCATCTCGTGGGACGACGCGTCGACGCTCTTTCACGAGTTCGGGCATGCGCTTCACGGGCTATCTTCGAACGTGACCTACCCGACCGTCTCGGGCACCGCGGTCGCGCGCGACTACGTCGAGTTTCCGTCACAGCTTCTCGAGCACTGGCTTCCGACGCCGGAGGTGCTGAACAGGTTCGCGCGTCACTACAAGACGAACGAGCCGATCCCGCAGTCGCTCGTCGATCGCATCGAGAAGGCCGCGACGTTCAACGAGGGGTTCGCGACGACCGAGTTCCTCGGAAGCGCCCTGGTCGACATGAAGATGCATCTCGCCGGCTCGACGCCGATCGACTCGAAGAAATTCGAGAATGAGACGCTCGACGCGCTCGGCATGCCGAAGCAGATCGTCATGCGCCACCGGCCGACGCACTTCAACCACGTCTTCTCGGGTGACGGCTACTCGGCCGGCTACTACAGCTATCTTTGGGCGGAGACTCTCACTGCCGACGCCTTCGAAGCGTTCGAGGAAGGCAAGGGCCCGTACGACAAGGACGTCGCGAAGCGCCTCATCGACCACGTTTTCTCCGTCGGTAACACGATCGACCCCGCCGACGGCTACCGCGCGTTCCGCGGCCGTGACCCGAAGACCGACGCGCTCATGAGGGATCGGGGATTCGGCAAATAGCAGGCGAGAAGGCGAGAGGCGACAGGCGATAAGCAGACAAGGCGATAGGCGAGAGGCGACAGGCAGGCCCAAGACTTCTACGCTCGTCAGCTTTCGGACAAAACAGCGAGGGAGCCCTCACGGGCTCCCTCGCTTCATTTTTGCGGCTTTTCTGCCTGGTTCGTGTCGCTCAGCTCATCGCTTAGCTTGCTTATCGCCTCTCGCCTTTCGCCTCTCGCCTAGACGTCACTCGTCATTATGAAAATCGGCTGACGATGGAAGTCGTAGATGGGGCGGAGGCGCTCGGTGTTGTAGTAGCGGGAGACGTCGACGACCTTCTTGCGTCCGCTGACGACGTCGATGGGGACGTTGTCGTAGACGCCGTTGCGCACGTTCACGAGCCGGCCCGAGATTTTGCGCAGGACCAGGTCGAGCGCGAGGTTCCCGTAGGCCATCGGGACGATCGAGTCGAGCGCGTCGGGCTCGCCCGAGCGGACGACGTAGCCGAGCCGCTGGTTGACGACGTTGATCCGCCGGCCCTCGTTGTACTTCGCGGAGAGCTCCTTGAGCCGCACGGAGACCTTGTCGCCGATGCCGCCGAGCTTCTTGTGCCCGTACTGGTCGGACTCCTCGCCCTCGAACGACATCGCCTCGTCCTTCATCGTCGCGCCCTCGGAGACGAGGACCACGCTGTAGTGGCTCGGATGGCGCTTCCGGTCGTAGACCATGAGCTCGGCGAGCTGCTCGATGTCGAACGGCTGCTCGGGGATGAGGCAGCGGTCGGCTGCCCCGGCCATCGTGGGCAGCAGCGCGGTGAACCCGGCGTAGCGGCCGAAGACCTCGATGACGAGAAAGCGCTCGTGAGATCCCGCGGTCGTGCGGAGCTGGTGCGCGAGCTCGATCGTGCGCGTCACGCAGGTCGAGAAGCCGATGCAGTAATCGGTTCCCGGGACGTCGTTGTCCATCGTCTTCGGGATCGCGACGACGTTGACCTTCTCCTCGTGCAGCCGCTTCGCGTAGCTGAGCGTGTCGTCACCGCCGATCGGGATCAGGTAGTCGATCCCGAGCCACTCGATGTTCTTGAGAACGTCGGGCGTGACGTCGTTGATCGGCTCGGTGTACTTGTCGCGAAGATGCGAGGGCACCACCGCGAGGGGCAGGTGGGTCGGCCGCGTGCGCGACGTGTGGAGGAACGTGCCGCCCGTGCGCCCGGCCCGGTTCACGATGTCCTCGGAGAGGACCTGGAAGTTATCCGAGTTGTCCGCTTCCTTGTCGCGCACGAGGTCGGTGATGCCGGCCCATCCGCGGCGGATGCCGATGACCCTGTAGCCTTCGCGCAGTGCGCGGATGGTGATTGCGCGGATCGCGGGGTTGAGTCCCGGTACGTCACCGCCGCCCGTCAGGATTCCAATTGTGCCTTTCACGATTACTTCCCCTTTCTTCGACGGCCGTCGGCGCTTCCGATTCGCGACCGTTCTGCTCGATCGGGCGTGGCGTGTCGCAGGAACGCGCCGCCGGTGGCTCGATGCTCATGGGAGCCTAGCAGAGTCGGCCCCACTGTGATTGTGAGGAAACACCGAGGGATGAGGTGACGTACATCGCTCCGTCCGGAGAGCTGAACGGGTGCGAAATGCGGTGGTTGCCTTCGGACGAGCCTTCCGGCCCGTTCGTTACGCGTGCGCAGCTCGGGCGCTCCCGCGGGCGGGTGATCGAGCGCGGAAGCTCCCTCTTCGCGGCGGGTGATGAACACCGGCGTGGCCATGCGAATTGTCCGGACACGCCGATTGTACAAAATGGGGAGGCGATTGGCTTCCGCGACGCGGCGGGGACCCTCAGCGCTCGACGATCGTGCCGAGCAGGAGCTTCTCGCCGTCGCCCTTGACGAGGTCGATGTTCACGAGCACGTCGATGAACGATCCGTCACGCCGCTTCACGCTGATCGGATGGCGGACGATCGACGTGTTCTTGTGGAGGTGCTCGAGCATTCTCTCGCGGTCCGCACGAGTCGGGTGGAGCTCCCACGAGGTGGACCGAAGCATCGCTTCGCGCGATTCGTATCCGAGCAGGTCGGCGAAGGCGGTGTTGACCTCGACGATCCTCCCGTCGGTCGTCGTCCAGAAGGCGCCGGCGATGTTGCGGTCGAACAGGAGCCGGAACCGCGACTCGGAGACGGCCTTCGATTCGTAGAGGGCGGCATGCGCGATCGCCGCTCCCACGAGGCCCGCGAGAAGCTGCATCGAGTACGCGTCGAGGTCCGCGAACTGGCGGGGGCGGATCGAGACGACCTTCAGCACCCCGACCGCCTCGCCGCCGTGCAGGAGAGGGACGACGATGATCGATCGCGTGCCGGTGACTCCGGAGATCTCGCGATTGACCCGCGGGTCGAGCTCCACGTCGTCGCCGCGGAGCATCGACTTCTGCCGGATGCAGAGGCCGGAGAGGCTTCCTTCGATGTCGAACAGAGTTCCGACGTGGGGTGCGAGCGAGCCGGCCGCGGTCTGATAGAGGATCTCCTCGTCGCGGATGCTCTCGACGACCGCGCCGTCGGCGCCGGTCAGGTCGAGAACCTCGTGTACGACGATCTGGCGGACGCGTTCGAGATCGAGATCCGCGGAAGCGATGGCCTCCTGCGTTTTCACGATCGCGGCGAGTCGAGCGGCGAGATCGAGCTGCGATGTCATTGGTGGTATCCGCTGAGGATACTCCGGCCTCGCCCGTGCCGCCACTATGGATCGATGGGGATCGCGATTCCGGGCGCCCGCGCCGTACGGGCCAGGATCGTCATCTGACGGGCAGCTCGTGGTCCTCGTGCATCTCGGAACGGCCGTTCGCGAGGAACTTGTCGATCACGTCCGCGTGTGCCTGGATCAGCTTCACGACGTACGGGTCCTTCGACGTCTCGCGCACGCGGACCCCTTTCTCCGTCGGCTCGATCACCATCTCGATCCCGTCGGCATTCCTGAAGAGCTCGACGAAGAACGGGTCGCGCTGGTGGATCGGTTTCGCGTCGTGGATGCGGCCCTTCATCGACGCGACATGGCCCTTGATCTGCTGCGCGACCGCCGCGTCGTCCGATTCCGTCAGTGTGTCGACACCCGATTCGGTCTTCGTCACGGTCCGCGTGATCTTGTCGCGGTTGTCGACGAGGAAGTGGATCATGTCTCGATCTGCGGCGTGGCCCGGATCGCCGGCGTGCATCCTCTTGCCGTGCTGATTGCCCTGTCCACGTCCCTGTCCCTGACCTTTGCCCATGCCAGAGCCCTGGCCGCAGCCGTGGCCCTGTGCGAAAGGCGCTGGCGCGAAGCCGAAGATTGCGATGATTCCGATGACGATGGCGAGTCGCTTCATGATCGTCCGCTCCTCCCGGGATGCTACGAGCCCGACGACCATTGGGGCGTGATTTGCACCACGCGGGCGTGTGGTGGGCGAACAGGCCGATCGGGTGGAGGGTCGCCGTGTGACGCACTTCACCCGACGCGCGATTCGCGCGCGGATACAATTCATGCCATGGAACAGCTTCCGAGCTTCGAGATCGCGCAACTTGGCGAACCGCGGCACGTCTCACCGCTCGCCGACTACGGCTTCATCCGCGAAGACGACCGCATCCTCTACCACGCCGAGATGCGTGACGTGAAGTCGTACCTCGACGCCGGCAAGGAGCCACCGACGTTCGAGTGTGCCGGCGCTCGCTCGCGGATCTACTTCGACCCGCGCGAAGTGAGGGCGGGCATCGTGACTTGCGGTGGACTCTGTCCCGGTCTCAACGACGTGATTCGCGCGGTCGTGCTCAGTCTCTGGCATCACTACGGCGTTCGCGAAATTCTCGGGTTCCAGTACGGCTACGAAGGGCTCGTCGGCCGCTACTGGCACGAGCCGATTCAGCTCAACCCTGAAGAGGTCGAGGGCATCCGCGGGCGCGGCGGATCGATCCTGAAATCGTCGCGCGGGCCGCAGGACATCAAGGAGATGGTCGAGACGCTCGTTCGCCTGAAGGTGAACGTGCTGTTTACCGTCGGCGGCGACGGTACGCTCAAAGGGGCGCGCGCCATCGCCGAGGAGGCGGCGAGACGCGGCCATGAAGTGGCCGTCGTCGGCATACCGAAGACGATCGACAACGACATTCTCTTCGTCGAGCGGTCGTTCGGATTCGTGACCGCCTCCTCGGAGGCGAGACGCGCAATCTCCGCGGCGCACGTCGAGGCGATTGGCGCGCGCAATGGCGTCGGTCTCGTGAAGCTGATGGGGCGCGAGTCGGGATTCATCTCGGTCTACGCGACGCTCGCGAGCGGTGACGTCAACTTCTGCCTGATCCCCGAAGAGCGTTTCCGTCTCGAGCCGCTGCTCGAGGCGCTCGAGAAGCGGCTCGAGCACCGGGGCCACGCCGTCATCGTCGTCGCCGAAGGGGCGGGCCAGGATCTGCTGGAAGAGAGCGGTGGCGCGGACGCCTCGGGAAACCGCAAGCTCGGCGACATCGGTGTCTACCTCCGCGACGCGATCCGGGCGCACTTCGCGAAGATCAACACCGAGCTGAACCTGAAGTACATCGATCCGAGCTACACGATTCGATCGCTCCCCGCAGAGGCGAGCGATGCCTCGTTCTGCATGCTCCTGGGACAGAACGCGGTGCACGCTGCGATGGCGGGCAAGACGAACGTGCTCATCAGCTCCTGGCACGGCAAGGCCATCCACGTTCCGGTCGACGCCGCGGTGACTCGACGCCAGAAGGTCGATCCGAACAGCTGGCTATGGGGGAGCGTGCTCAGCTCGACGGGGCAGGGGGCGCTGGACTAGGGCGGCAATGCCATCAACCTAATGGCGGGAGACGTCGAGACTTTCCATCATCCTGCTGCAGAAACCGAAATGAAGAATGAAGAATGGCGAATGATGAATGA
>JAMPYE010000175.1 GCA_023700825.1 Thermoanaerobaculia bacterium
CGATGAGCAGGCCGTGAGGAGGGCGAAAGCGGAGCTTTCGCCCTTCCTCGCCGGAGCGAAGCATCGGCTCCCTGCAAATGGGCGCGGAAGCTGGCGCTTCCGCCAGTGACGGCGCAAGCTGCGCTTGCGCACTCCGCATCCACGCGCCCCCTCCTCGCCTTTCGCCTCTCGCCTTTCGCCTGCTTTGACCTTTGACCTCTGGCCTACACCTTACCGATCCCCATTGCCTCGGCATAGAGCCCGTGGAAGTGATGGACGCCGTTCTCGCGCTCGACCGAGTAGCGCCCGCGGTCATAGCCTCGCGACTCGAGGCCTTTCTGCACCGCCTCGCAGATCGCGATGTCCTCGAGCTGGATCTCGTCGCTGAAGGCCACCGTCGCGTCGACGTCGGCGCGGACGCCCGGGTCGGGGAAGTACCACTCGAAGACGGTGAGCGTGCGCCGCGGCCCGATGGGGAGGATCAGGTTGGTCGAGAAGTTGTCCGCGTAGACGTTGATCATCAGGTTCGGGTAGATCCAGTAGTAGCGCGCCTCGGGCTCGCCTTCCGTGATCCTGATGCGTTCCGGCCGCCTGACCGGCGCGTGCTGCTGCGAAAACCAGGCCTTCGTTTCGGTGCGGTACTGGTGGTAGTCGAGCTCACGGAAGAGCGACGGATGGACGATCGGGATGTGGTACCCCTCGAGGTAGTTGTCGACGTACACCTTCCAGTTGCAGCCGATCTCCCAGTTCTTGCGCGCCGCCAGCCGGTAGCCGCTTTGCGGCGAGGACTCGAGCAGAGGCGCGATCTCGCCATAGACCTCGCGCAGCGGCGGAGCCGATGGGTCGAGGTTCACGAACACGAGCGAGCCGAGCGTGTCGACACGGTACTGTGGGAGGCGAACCGAGTCGCGGTCGAAGCCTTCGACCCCGCCGAACTCCGGAGTCGAGATGAGCCGGCCGTCGAGCGCGTAGCTCCAGCCGTGGTAGCCGCAGACGAACGCGGGTCGCTTTCCCTCGCCGCAAGCCACGGGACCGGCACGATGGCGGCAGACGTTCGAGACGGCACGGACCGCGCCGTCCTTCCCGCGCACGACGACGACGGGCTCGCCGCCGACGGAGGCGGTGAAGTACGAGCCCGGCTCGCCAAGCTGCTCCGCGCGCCCGACGAGTTGCCAGGTGCGCCCGAACACGTCGCGGTTCTCCCTCTCCAGCGCCGCAGGATCGACGTAGTACGAAGACGGCAGGGTTTCCGCGCGCGCGAGCCTCGAATCGAAACGGTAGTCGTTCATCTCTCGCCTCCGCGACGCCCGGCCCGATGACCGCCGGAGCCCGGCTCCACGTAGAATGTCCCGCGAGAGCGGCCGACCGGCACGATGACCACAAAGAACGACCGAAGCACGGCGTCCCTCGCGGCAGTGATCTGCCTTCTCGCGGTGTTCGCGATCCTATCGCGCTCCGCCGCGCTCACCAAGAGCGCGACCCGCGACGAGACGCTCCACGCGGCCGCCGGTTGGAGCTACGTTCACACCCACGACTGGCGAGCGAACCCGGAGCTTCCGCCGCTCACCAAGATCTGGTCGGCTCTGCACCACGATCCGCTCGACCTCCAGGCGTCGACGAGCTCGATGGCGTGGCGCGCGATGCTCGCGAACCCGCGGTGGCAATGGAACTGGGCCGCCGCCGCCGTCTTCCGCTCCCCCTACGTCACGGGCGATGCCTTCGTCCAGCGCGCGCGACTGCCGATGCTCGCGTTTGGCGTCGCGCTCGGCGCGCTGATCGCGGCCTGGGCCTGGCGCATCGGAGGAGCGACGGCGGCGCTCTGCGCGTTGGCGTTGTACTCGTTCTCCCCCGGCTTCCTCGGGCACGCCTCGCTCGTCACGAGCGACGTGCCCCTCGCGTTCGCATGGCTCTCGGTCGCCTTCACGGCATGGTGGCTCGGCGAGCGGATCAGCCTCGCGCGAATCGCACTGCTCGGCACCGCGGTGGCCTGCGCCACGCTGGTGAGCTTCTCCGGGCTGCTCGCGATCCCGCTGGTCGCAGGCCTTCTCACCCTTCGCGCGGCGGAGAACCGGCCCTGGCTCGCGGGCCGCACGGAGCTCGCGCGCCCCGCCACACGCGCCGCGGCGGCCGTCGTGATCCTCCTCCAGGTCCTCGTGCTCTGCTGGGCGCTGATCTGGTGCGCGTATGGGCTCCGCTTCTCCGCGACGGCGGACGAGACGCCGCTCGATTTGGCGGCTGCGACCGCGCAGGTCGCCGAGCAGAAGCTGCGCGATGCCGCTCCGGGGCGCGACGCGCCGTCGTCCGAGGAGATCGCCGCCTACCCGCACGGGGCGTCAGTCCGCTTCGCGCTCTTCTCGCAGGGCCACGGCCTCCTGCCGGAGGCATGGAACCGCGGGCTTCTAGCCCCCGAGGGGTCGATTGCGCCTAACAAGGTGTTCCTCCTCGGAAAGGTGACGCAGCGCGCGTCGTGGATCCACATTCCCGTTGCGATGCTCTTCAAGGCGCCGGCCGCCGCGATCGCCGCCGTGCTCGCCGCGATCGCGCTCGCATCGCTCTGGCTGCGGCGCGATGAGATCGATCTCGCGCGACACTCGTGGCTGACGTGGTGCCTCGCGGTGCCCCCGACCGCGTATGCCGTCGTCCTCATGGCGTCAGGAGCGAGTGCCGGCATTCGACTGGCCTTTCCTCTGCTCCCGTTCGTCATGATCGCCGCGGGGCTCGTGGCCGCGCGCGCGATCCGCGTCCACGGCCATCCGGCCCGTCGGGCCGCGATGATTCTCGCTCTGATCCTCGCGATCGAAAGCCTCGTCGCGTGGCCGAATTACATCGCCTTCTTCAACGTGGCGGCCGGCGGGCCGCGCGGCGGCGTGCGGCTTCTCGGCGAGTCGAACCTCGACTGGGGTCAGGACCTGAAGTTGCTCGCTTCGTGGCAGGCGGCGAACCCGGGCGAGAGGCTCTATCTCGTCTACGACGGCTCGGCGGACCCGACTGGCTACGGCATCCGGTACGTGAACGCCTTCGGGGCGTATCCGTTCGGCCCGCGACGTGGGCCGATCGACGCGCCGGGGGTGTTGGCGATCAGCGCGACGACCCTTCAAGGAACCCGCTCCCTGCCCGAGCTCGAGCCGATCCTCGCGGAGCTGAAGCGGACCGAACCGCTCGCGGTGCTGGGAGGCTCGATCTACCTCTACCGCGTCACGCCCCGCGGCTGAGGTTCAGCTCGTCGGGCAGCTTCCACGCAACTTCTCGTAGTCGGCCCTCGTGTCGACGTCGGAGGGATTCTCGAGCGGGATCTCGACGGTCAGCCCCGGCAGGCGACGGATCAGGTCACGGGCGCCCGCGTCGCCGCGAAGCGCACGCAGCTCGCCGAACAGCTCGCGATCGAATGCCGCGGGGACGCCTCCACCCTGCGGGTAGGCGCTCGCCACGATGCGCGCGCTCCCCGCGTGGAGTATCGCCGCGAGACGGCGAAGATGCGCGGCCCCGACGAACGGCTGGTCGGCGAGCGCAAGAACCATCGCCTGTCCGCCGAGCGCCTCGACCGCCTCGACCGCGACTCCGATCGAGCTTGCGATCCCGCTCTTCCACTCGGGGTTCTCGACGACGCGCACGGAGAGCCCTTCGAGCTCGCGATTCGTATCGGCCAGTCTCGCACCGAGAACGACGACGACCTCCCCGCATCGCGACTCGATCGCCGTTCGCACGGCGCGGCGCAGCATCGACTCGCCGCCCACCTCGAGAAGCTGCTTCGCCTCGCCCATGCGCGAGGCGCCTCCCGCAGCGAGGATCGCGACCGGCACGCCGAGCGAACGGAGCCCTCCCTCGGCGTCACTCCCTTCGACTTCTTCCTGCCGATCGTGAATCGGGCCGCGCTTGTCGCGAAGAAACCCTCCGCCACTCGCCGTAAACACAGCCTGGATCTCCGCGGCAATCGAGAGCGCGATCTCGGCGGGAGTCTCCGCGCCGAGCGCGAGCCCGGTGGGAGCGTGAAGCGGCACGCCGTGCCCGCCGGCGTCGAGACCCTCGCCCCGCAGTGTCTCGAGCAGCCCCTCGGTGCGCTTCTTCGGCCCGAGCACGCCAAGGTACGCGAGTTGCCGCGATACGAGCGCACGGAGAAGGGTCAGGTCATGGGGAAGGTTGTGCATCATCACAACTACGGCGGCTCCCGGCCCCGGCGACGCCCGGTCGACGAGCTCGGCGACGGGCGAGAGAATCGTCGCGACTTCCGGGAAGCGTCCTTCCAGCAGCGCGCCGCGGTGGTCACAGACAGTGACGCGCCACCCGAGCCGGGTCGCGATTCCGCAAAACGGCGCAGCCTCGGGGCCGGCACCGAAGAGCACGACTTCGCGCGCGGCCGGAAGGCGCCGCGCCCAGTGGACGGTCGCGGAGTCGAGCACCTCGAACGACGTCGCGGTGACGAATCTCGTCGCCAGGCGCGGACTCGACTCGACGTATGCGACGAGATCGCTGCGGTCGTTGGCCGTCGCGAAGCGGAGCGACGCAAGCAGCGCCTCGTCGACCGGCTCCACGAGAATGCGCAGATCACCGCCGCAGCCCATCGCGACGCCGAAGAGCGTGTCGTCGTCCGCGGACCGGTAGTCGACGATCTTCGGCGTCCCGCTCGACATCACCTGGCGCGCGTGCTCGAGCAGGTCGGCGTCGAGACAGCCGCCGCTGATCGCGCCGTGCATCGTGCCCGACTTCTCGACGAGCAGAGATGCTCCGGCACGGCGGTAGGTCGAGCCGCTCGCCGCGACGATCGTCGCGAGTGCGCACGGCTCACCAAGGAGCGCGAGGCGCTCCGCCTCGATCGCGATACGCGAGGTCTCAGTCACCGAGGAAGAGTCTACATCCCGCGAGCGGCCGTGGAAGGGGCGAGATGCAACGACACGGCAACGCTGGCACCGCCCGACGCCCGCTATACTCGCCCGCATGGGTTTCGACAGCATCGTTCAGCTTCTGGCCGGTATCGCACTGCTCGCCGGGGGCGCCGAGCTCCTCGTTCGCGGCGCGTCGCGCCTGGCCCTCTCCTTCGGCATTTCGCCGCTCGTCGTCGGACTGACCGTCGTCGGCTACGGGACGAGCGCGCCCGAGGTCGCGGTGTCGCTGGGCGCGGCGCTCACCGGGCGCGCGGACATCGCGATGGGCAACGTGGTCGGAAGCAACATCGTCAACATTCTCCTCATCTTGGGAGCATCCGCGGTGGTGGCGCCGCTCGTCATCTCGCGGCGGCTCGTCCGCGTCGACGTTCCTTTGATGATCGTCGTGAGCCTCGTCGCGCTCGTCATGGCGAGGGACGGCAGAGTGTCGAACGTCGACGGGCTGATCCTCTTCGCGGGGGCGATCGCGTACACCTGGTTTGCCATCGCGACGAGCCGGAGGGAGACGAAGGCGGCCGCCGACGGCGTCGTGCCGGTCCCCAGAGGCTGGCGCCCCGTCGTGTGGGATCTCGGTCGTGTCGCCGCGGGCATTGCGATCCTCGTCTTCGGCGCGGACCTGCTTGTCGCGTCCGCGACGCTGCTCGCGAAGTCGCTCGGCATCAGCGACATGATCATCGGCCTCACGGTCGTCGCCGTCGGCACGTCGCTCCCCGAACTCGCCACGTCGCTCGTCGCGGCCCTGCGCGGCGAGCGCGAGATCGCGGCAGGCAACGTGATCGGAAGCAACCTGTTCAACCTCCTGCTCGTGCTTGGGGCAACCGCCGCGATCGCTCCGAAGGGCGTCGCAGTCGCCCCGGCGATCATCGCGTTCGACCTCCCGGTGATGGTCGCCGTCGCCATCGCGTGCCTGCCGATCTTCGCACGCGGCCACGTCATCGCGAGGTGGGAGGGCGCGATGTTCCTCTTCTACTTCGCAGCGTACTTCACCTATCTCGCCCTCGCGAGCTCCAGGCACGATGCGCTTCCGCGCTTCAGCGCCGCGATGCTCTTTTTCGTCATTCCGCTGACGATCGCGACCCTCCTCGCCGTCGTCATTCGGAGCGCCCGGCAGGAGCGGTTGGGACCCTCGACGCAGGAGCCGTGACGGGGGACCGCGCGGCCCAACCTTCGTGAGATACAAACAATCGAGCTTTGATTGCTAGAATCTCTTCCAACCGATGCACCGACGAACACAGCGCGTGTCCCTCTCGACTCCTCTGAAGGGACGGCTAGGATCCCTGTCCGTGGCCGTCGTCGACCTGGGCCTCGAGGGCGCCGGGCTCGAGCATCGGGGCACCGTGACCGTCGGCGACCGGCTGAGCCTCGAGATCGACGCACGCCATCCAATCCGCGTCGCGGCCGTCGTGCGCCATTCGCAGATACAACAGTTCGCGAGCCGAGGTTCGGAAACCACGTATCGGACGGGAATCGAGTTTCCCTCCGTGAGCGAGGACCAGGCTACCGCGATCGACAGCGTGCTCATCGACGAGGCCCGCGAGAAGATCGCGGAGTGGGAAGCCAACCTCACCGGGATGCGGCGAGTCGGGTTGCCGTCGCTCATCCGCACCCCTTCCGCGCCCCACGCCTACGAGTGGCATCACTTCGTCAAAGGGCAATGGACGACGACCGTCACACGAGACCCGAATCAGCCGATCAACGGCTTCGCCGTTTGCGACGACGAGCCGGCCGAGACGGTCCAGCTGCTCCGGAAGGCCTACGAGCGCTACGACGACGAGGATCGGTACATGCTCCGGATGATGGCGCAGCTGGCGATCACCGAGCGCGACCACCGGTAGAATTTGACCGGTTTCCGCAACCCTCGCGGAAATTTTGTGGAAATCGATGTGAAGAACGGGCCAAAGGCCTTGTTCCTGCGAGCCCGGAAACGAAGTGCACAAACTGCGCGGCGATCCGCGCACGATGCGGCCGCGCACTTGAACGAAACGCCGGACGCGCTATCCTTTGCGCGCGATGTCGACGATCAGGACGGTGAAGCGGGGACTCGAGGAGCGTGCGTCGATCCTCTCGGGCTTCGTCGCGCTGCTCTGGTTCCTCGAGATCGCCGACTTCATCCTGCCGGGAACGCCGCTCGACTCGTGGGGGATTCGCCCGCGGCAGCTCGGCTCGCTGCCGTTCATCTTCACCGCCCCGTTCCTCCACGGAGGCTTTGCGCACCTCATCGCGAACAGCATCCCGATCCTGATTCTCGGCTGGCTCGTGATGGCCAAGAGCTCCGACGATTTCTGGCGCGTCATCGGCGTGACGATCGTCGTTGCCGGGCTCGGAACGTGGGCGCTGGGCGCCCCGAACACGATTCACATCGGCGCGAGCAGCATCGTTTTCGGCTTCATCGGCTTCCTGCTTTCCCGCGGCTTCTTCGAGAAGAGCTTCCTCTGGATCGCGATCGCCCTCATCGTCGCGATGCTATACGGAGGGACACTCTGGAGTCTCTTCTCCGTGGCGCGCGGGATCTCGTGGACAGGCCACGCCTTCGGCTTCGTCGGCGGCATCGTCGCCGCGCGCGGCTCGAGACGAAGCTGACCGGACCAGGAGTGAGATCGCGCCCGGGCTACTTCGCCGGCTGCGCGAGGCTGCGGACGCACGAGACGACCGCCGCGATCTCCTTCTCGCTCAGCTTGTTCTTGAATGCCGGCATCTTCTTTCGACCGTCCGCCACGATCTTCGCGATCTCGACGTCAGTCTGCTTCTGCACTGCGGGGACGCGCAGGTCGCGCGCTCCCATCGCCTTTCCCGCGGGAGTCGAGCCGCTGCCGTCGTCGCCGTGGCACATCTTGCAGTTGCCCTTCTTCCACGCGGCAGCCGCCTGATCCTGCGCGACGGCCGGAACCGAAGCGATCGCCAGAGCGACGGTCAGGGCGAATCCGAGTCTTCCGTACATGGTCGTTCCTCCGCGGCGCAGGCCGCATCGCATGTCTCGAGCCGTCACGGATCACTGGCCCGAATTGATCCTTAGGGGAACGTCGAGTTTACACGAACCGCCCCGTACTGCGGCCGTACGGGGGTCCGATCTGGCTTCCCGATACTCCATGCACCATCCGATGTTCTCCATTTCGGTTTCTGTCGGAGACGCGAAAACCGAAATGGAGAACGTCGACTGGAGAATGAAGAAAGAAAAAGGGGCGACCCATCGGGTCGCCCGTACCAACGGATCGAGGTTGGATCGACGCCTCAGAAACTCGCCACTGCCTTCGTCTCGTCGTCGAAGACCTCGAACAGCGGCAGCAGCTGACCGATCAGAAGGCTCTTCGCGACTCGCTCGCGCGGCTTGAGCAGTTTGAGGCTCGCCTCGGCCGCGCGCGCGTTCTTCAGGCTCTCGACCAGCTCGCCGGCTCCCGTGCTGTCGATCGTCGTGATCTTCTCGAAGTTCAGCAGGATCTTCGACCAGCGCTCTTCGAGCAGGGCGATCACGATCTC
>JAMPYE010000176.1 GCA_023700825.1 Thermoanaerobaculia bacterium
ATTTCTCGCGCGGAAAGCATTTTGCTATCTCTCCAAGTGGGACACGTAGCCGGTGCTTCAATGGGGCCGCGCGATTTCTCGCGCGGAAAGGAGGTTGAGCTGCGCCTCACCGTCGTCCTTGTCGAACTGCTTCAATGGGGCCGCGCGATTTCTCGCGCGGAAAGATCATGGACCCGACCTACCCGGTCGCGGCGCAGATCGCTTCAATGGGGCCGCGCGATTTCTCGCGCGGAAAGGCCGCGCTCGCAACTCGTTCGAGGCGAGCCGGACGGAAGGAGGATCGCGAGCGATCGACGCCCGCGGGACACCGCTTTGGAACTCAGGGCAGCTTCGTCTGTCAAAGAACGCCCTGCCATTGCACGAGTGCTGCCGGGGACGTACCGCGCCACCAGACCGCTCGCACGCTCTCGCCGGGAGTCGTTGGCCTCGATCACCGCATTCATTCTAACCCTCCGTCAGAGGATCGTCGACGCGGGAAGCTCGAAGGCTCTCGACTTTCCGAGCACTTCGATCTCGTCGACCACGTCGCGGCGACTAGGCCCCACGTCGACGATGATCACCTGATCGTCGCGGTGGTCGATCTCCTCGTCGAGCCGGTTGCGCATCCGCACTCGCTGCTCGCGCGTCAGATCGCAGCGGAACACGCTGAGTTGCACGTGCTCGCCGAAGCCCATCATCAGGCGAAAGACCTTCCGCCACCGCTTCGGGGAGCAGATGTCGTAGGTCACGACGTAACAACGCTTGTCCATCAGCCGCTCAGCGGATCTGGAACGGAAGGTAGCGCTCGATCTCTCCCGTCAGCCATCGACCCAGAAGCCTCGCCTCGATCTCGAAGATGCGGCGGTACGAGCACTTGTAGCCGAAGACCGGGTGCGCGATCTCCGTCGCGATCCTCCGCTCGTACGTGGCGATGAAGCGTTGCCTTCCCTCCGGCTTGAGCAACACGCCTCCCATCCTCTCGATGAAGTCGTCGGGGCCCACTTCGCCGTTGTTGAGCGCCGTCACCACCGTGCTGTCGGCGATCACCGGACGGAACGGCTCCATCATGTCGAGCGCGAGCGCCGGCTTGCCGTACTTCGGCTTGTGGTAGAGCCCCATCAGCGGATCGAAGCCCACCGTCGAGAGCGCGATGAGCCAGTCCTTCGCCAGCAGCGTGTAGGCGAACGAGAGGAGCGCGTTGACCGGATCCTTCGGCGGACGCCGGTTGCGCTCGTCGATCGAGAAGGCGGCACCTGCTCCACGCAGCATCGTCGAGAAGCCGCCGAAGTAGACGCGCGCCGCGGAGCCCTCGATCCCGAGCAGCCCTTCCGCGTCGGGGACCTCCCAGGCGAGATTGCAGAGCTGCTTGAGCATCACGAGCGCGCGCTCGTCCGGTTTCCCGTTTCTTCGCAGAAGTACCCGGCCGTTCCAGACCTTCGCGCTCACCAGGGCCCGCGCGAGCTCGAGCGAGCGCACGGAGTCGCGCGCCGCCGCGAACTGCTCCGCGCGCAACTCCACGTTCTTGTGGATGAGCCCGCTCGTGATCCCCGTCAGCCAGCTTCCGCTCATGTGGACGATCGGAATCCCGCGGTCGCAGCACTCCTTGAGCATCGCGCTCGTGCACTGCACCCGACCCACCGCCACCACGTGTGAGGTCTGCTCGAGCCGGACGAGCGACGACTCTCCCTCGTGCGGCTCGACGAGAAGGCATTCCCCCTTGAGCCGGATCACTGAACCGGGATCCTGCACGACGAGCGGAAACGTGCCCGGATCGCTGGCGGCGATCGGCCGCGGCGGTTCGCCTCCCCGCAGGCAGTTCGTCTCGTCGGGAAGGCAGATCGTCACGAGCGAGCAGCGCGGGCACTTGGGGCTGTCTTCGAGCGGAAGCGGGAGCTCTCCCCTGCCGAGGATCGTGCGCATCTGCGCGAGCAGCTCCAGGGTCCGCCCGACGAGCTCGTCGGTGAAGCGGATCCGCACTCTCTCGCGCGACGCCGCGAAGTAGATCACTCCCTCGTTCGAGCGGTATCCATGCTCCCGCAGGAGAAGCCCCTGAGCACAAAGCTGCACCCGTTCGGGCTCCCACGCCCCCTCGGCGACCGGAGGCTTGTTCCCGCGTTTGTACTCGACCGGCCGCGCGCCGCCTCCGTCCGACTCGACGAGGTCGATCACGGCGATGATGCCCAACGCCTCGCTCGAGAGCTTCACCGACCGCTCGTGAAGCCGCGGCCGCCCCGTTTCCCCGACGTCGACGCGCCGATGCACGTGCTTCCCGTCGAGCGTGTCGGCGTTGTCGGTCCACTCTCCCTGTGACCACTCGAGATACGAGAGCCGCGGGCAGTAGGCGAACTCGTTGAGCATCCGGACCGGGACGAGGGATGGAACGCCTTCGGCCGGCGCGCGTTCCGGCGTGGACCCGGCAATTGCGGATTCCTGAGTCATGGTGCACCTCCAGCTCTCACGCTATGCCCGGCCACTGTCAGATTCCGTCAGCGGGAGCGCCAACCATCTGAACGTCGGGAACAAGCTCGGGGACGGGACAGTTGTCGAAGATGATCATCTTGACCATAATTGTTGAAAGGAGGCTGCGATGGTGAGACCCCGCGAAGAGGCGATCAACGTGGCAGCGGCGAAGAAGCAGCTCTCCGAATTGCTCGGGCGCGTCGCGTTTCGTCGAGAGACGATCCTGATCACGCGGAGGGGCCGGCCGATGGCACGCCTGGTTCCACCCGACGAGGAGCCGAAGGCACCAGGACTGGGCTCGGTACGAGGATGGATGTCCGCCGATGATCCTTTCCTCGAGGCGGTCGACGACCTCGTTACGGCGCGCAGCGCGCACCGGCCCCGCGTCTACATCCGCGGCGCGCGGAGACGATCTTGAAGTACCTGCTCGACACGAACGTGCTCTCCGAGGTGATGAGGAAGCGCCCGGACGAAGGAGTGATGCGGCGCCTGCAGTCGGAGCGCCCTTCCGACCTCGTGACGTCGGTCGTATGCGTGTCGGAGTTGCGTTACGGCGCGGCGCGAGTTTCGGGCACGGTGAAGTTGTGGGATCGGATCGCGCGCGAGGTGCTGAGCAAGATCGAAGCGCTTCCGTTGGGAGCGGCCGAGGCGCTGCGAGCAGGCGACGTTCTCGCCGATCTCGAGGCGCGTGGCGAGCCGATCGGGATCGAGGACGTCTGGATCGCGGCGACGGCGATGGAGAACCGCCTGATCGTCGTCACGCGAAACCTTCGGCACTTCGAACGTGTGCCGGAGTTGAAGTGCGAGTCGTGGTGGGGGTGAGGCACCGTTCTCAACCCGGATACCCGCAGACCCCCATGCGCGGCGAATTCACCACGGGGGACCAGACGTCGTCCTCGCAATCGCCATGGGGCTCCTCGTGCTCGGCGCACGCGAGCCACTGCCGGTTCCAGACGCAGGTGGGACAGACAGATACCGCGGGTGCGTCGCAGGTGCTGCAGCGCCAGACGGGCTCGTCGTTGCGGGCGAGCAGCGTGACGGGCTCGCGGCCGGCGCGCCTCGTCGCGCGCGCCGTCACCTGAAACCTGAGCTCGGTCGTCGACCCGTAGTCGTACTCGTAGGTGAAGCGCTCGACGCGCGGCCCGAGCGCCTTGTCGATCCGAACCTTCATCGCCCGTTCGTTGGGGTCGACTTCCCAGTCGTCGCGCGCGATCACGTAGCGAAGCTTCCCGATCGTGAACGCCGACAGATGGCCGCAGCACTCGAGCCAGGTTCGCCGGAGAAACGAGTCGAGAGTCGTGAGCAGCGCGTCCGTCTTCACCTCGACGTCGAGCCAGAACTCCGGAAGCCCCGCGGAGTCGATGCGAAGCCGAATCACCTCCTCGGATCCCTGCCTGCCCTCACGCGCGAGACAGGTGGCGAGATGGCGCAGCATCGTGGTTTTCGACGTTTTCGTGCCACAGAGATAGCAGTTGCCTGTTGAGCGCTTCAAGGGTGTCTCCTCGCGAGCCGACGATTCGGCGGGGGAGACTTTACATCGAGGGCGGCGGGGAGGTCATGTGACGGTTGGTGGACCGAAATTGCCAAAGCCTTGACTGGTACGCCGGATCGACGAGCTACACACGGCGAACACGCCGCGGCCAATTCGATCGCGCACGCTACCCGTCCAGTCCAGTTGGAGCACCGAGCGGGCGGTGAGCTGCGAAGTGAACACGGACCACAGCGGCCAGGAAAAAGTCATGTCGTCTCCCCGCCCGAAAACGGCGGTCGTGATGATCCTGGTGCCGCGCGGGAAGCTGGGTAGCAGCGGTAACCCCCGAAACGCGAGCCACTCCAGCGGAGCATCCACGCGGGTGCCGTCGTCGTTGGGGTTGTTCGCCATCAGCGCCCAGTTGCGCTCGGAACCCGGATCCCAGCGCAGGTTGCTTCCCGGCCGCTCACCATGACCACTGAACAGCGAGGTCTCGATCCATCCCTTGTCGAGCGCCGCACGAATCGTCTCCACTGCGCCGAGGAACGTCTGGTTTGCTGCCGTGAAGTGGAAGGCCGTCGGCTTGGTGTTGCCCTTGCCATCGAGCGCCACGTCGGTGCCGAATGCTGCCGCGTAGGCCACCGCTTCGTCGTCGCCGTTCATCCAACAGTCGAGACAGCGCGCCAGAAACTTCGTGAAATCCGGCGGAGGAGCCTTGAGGTCAGCGACACCCTGAGGACCCTGCTTCTTCGTAGCCGGCTTCGTGTAGGTGAGCCGCCACGATGGATGCTCGGCTGCAGCGCCGGCTTCGGCGTCGCTCGCGATGAGTGCAACGATGTCGGATGGAGTCGTGTCGGTTTCGAGAAAGGCTCGAAACGAGCCGTCAGTGGCAAAGGCGAGCTTCGATCTCGGAACCATGCGAAGCAGACCCAAGGCGGCAAAAAATCCGAGCGGGTTGGATCCATCCACGCCCGGCAGTTCTACGCAACTCACGATCCAGCCTCCCTCGTCTGTTCTTTCTGGCTGGCTCGGTGATCTGCGAGACGAAGGATCGCCTCCAGCCAGCACAGTTCCTGCCAGCCATACTTCTCGACGAGCCGCCAGAAACGGTCGCCCAGCGGTGAGTCGAGCCGATACAGGACGTGATTCGAGCTCGTCGATGGGAAGTCAATCGCACCGAACACCACGCTCGCGTGATTCAAGAGCGAGACGTCGACGGGGTTGTCATCCAGCACGACCGGCGCGAAAGGACGGCAATAGCCGTGGTGGCTGGCGATCAGGTGGCGCACGAGGTCGAGATCCGGTCGCCGCTGCGGGTCGACCCTCTTCACAATCGACGTCAACTCATCCAGGCACCTTTCGACCATCACAAGCGATTGCACCTCGTGGCGGGCACCAGGCGGATAGCCGCTTCTCTGTTGGGCCAATCGGTGTGCCTCACGCGCCCCGGGCGGCATGGCCGACTTGGCCCACGGGGTCTCGTTCTTGAAAAACTCGATTTCGCTCCCCCCTCGAAGCATGAGCTGGAATCGCCGATCGGCCTTGCCGATGTCGTGAAGCCAAGCGGCAAGCGCGACGTGCTCGGCGAGCCACGCGCCAAGCCCACAGTGCATCGCGTACTCGCGTGCGAACATCTCCACGTCGACACTGTGCTCGGACAGCGAGACCTCTCGACCGGCATGGAACGAGTCGTCGCCGTCGGTCGTCAGCTCGATCCCATCCTCGAGCGTCTCTTCAGATTGAAGAACGCTTCGAAGCTCAGGGAGCGGCACACGCCTTCCCTCGAGCACTGTCCACGACGGCTGGCCGCTGACCACGAGCGAGCCGCGTCCCTTGGCGAGCTTCTCTGCCCACAAGCGTTTCCACGCCGGCCACTCGGGATTCGAGGCGGCGCGATGGAGCTGACGGCGAGCCTCATCGGGCTCTTCGAGGGAAAGCGGGAGCCCAAGCCCTTCGACGACGGCAGGATGGAGACGAAGAACGGGTCTTGCGCGCGCGAACAACTCCGCCTGTTCCGCGCGATCTGGCACCGGGCCCTGGGAAGACGCATCGAAGCACCCGCTTCGGATCCCGCCGTAGCTCGCCGGAACGACGATCGTGTCACCTGGTCGCAGCGACGACTTGTTGTCGGAGCTCGCATAGACGATCTCGCTTTCGTCTCCTCTCCAACGGAACGCAGGCCTCCCGTCCGCGTTAGGCTCCTCGCGACGTTCGGGAGCTGCACCTGCACCTTCGGTATCGCCCAGATCGGTGGTGTCGGTGGTGGGCTGTCCGCGAAGCCAGGCCCGCGCCGTAAAGAACGGCAGCGACATCGCCTCGAGGCTCGAAGGCCGCACCGTCGCGACATTACACGTCGCCGCTTCGACGTCTCCCTGTTGAAGGATCTCCTCCGAGAGGTCGGCGCGCCAGACGACCTGTACATCGGCCGGGCCCGCGCTGGGGCCATGCAACCATAGGCTCACATCGGGAACCTGACTCGGTGGCGGCGAGGTTTGCGCCCACAAGTCGAGGTACGCTGGGAGTAGCGTCGGCGCGTTCGGCTTGGGAGCGAGCAGCGTCGTCAGCTCGTCGCCGGTCGGCACATCGAGCGCGAGGACACCAAAATCGAGTTGAGCCCTGCTCGCGACTTGCGCTTCCGCATGCTCCTTCGCCTCTCCTTTGAGTTTCCTGGCCTCGTCTTTGAGCTTCTTCAGCTCCTCTTTCAGCTTCCTTGGTCGCTCCTTTTCTTCTCGCTTGAGCCACGTGACAGTTTCACCGAGCGCCGTTCCATAGATTGGATCGTGGTCTGCCAGCGAAGGCTTCTCTCCTCGCTGCTTGAGCTCCGCCTTCCGAGTCTTGCGGTTGTCGTAAACGACGACGCCCTCGGCATTCCTGTAGTTGCCGAGTCGATCGACGCGGCCAAAGCGTTGGCGCAGGCTGTCGAGGCTCGCGGCCTCGGTGACGAGCGCGTCGAAATCGAAGTCCGCGCCAGCCTCGATGCTTTGGGTGCCGACAATCACCCGTTTGGGAAGGTCCGACCTTCGCTCTCGGCCGGTCTGAACCGCAGGCCGCAGCTCACGCAGCACGTCGTCGCGATCGAGCGGACGCATGCGCCCCGTCAGCAACGTCACGGTCGCATCGTCGCCGAGCGTCTCGGTGAGCTGCCGCGCGATCTCGCCGGCGCTCGAAACACGGTTGACCACCACCGCGATCGTCCGGTGCCGTTCGAGCAAGGCCTTCGCCTGCTCGGCGCACTCCTTCTCGAGTGCGGTCCGACCATCGACCTCGACGATGCGCACTGGTTTGCTCGCTTGGAGACGCGGTCCGAGCGGCGAATCGGCCCTTTTCTCTTCATCGAGTAATGAGAAGGGTGGCTCCGTCACGATTCCCGGCGTCGCGGACAGGAACGCATGGGAGAACCGCGTCTTCACACCGTTATCACGGAATCGGCCACGGAGGCGCGCGAGCTGCTCGAGGGTCTGCCGGAACGGCTCCGAGAGATGCACCTCGTCAAGCAGGAGCAGCGTGTCGTTGGCCAGGAGTCCTGCATGCACCGGCTTCATGCCCTGGCTCACGCCATAGCCCTGCATGAACATTCGCGATCCGACCTGGTCGACGGTCGAGGCGATGACGAGCGGCTGGTCGGGCGTGCGCGCCCAGCCGTCATCCTTGGGCATCCCGCCCCGAAGCGTGAACACGCCGAGCGGCTCTTCTCCCGTTCGCGTCAGGGAGCGCAATCGATTGGCCACGTCGACGACGATCGCGTCGGTCCTCGTCATCAACGCGCGCAGGAGTTCTCGGCCCCGCTCGGCGACTTGATCGACCACGATGCGACGGTCGACCACCATCGCGATGCGACGCGGGCACCAGCGATCACCTGGTTGATTGTCTGCGTCGAGCGCGAGCGCGAAGAGCGCGATGTCGATGCACGTGGTCTTGCCGACGCCTGTCGGCAGGTCGAGCACACGCGGCCACCGCTTGTCTCGGACGATCTGTTCCAGCAGACGCTGCTGCCACGCAAAGGGCTTCTTGCCGCCGTGAACGGCAGCGTGGAAGACGCCGAAGTCGGAGGTAGTGAGCGTCATCGGTCCTCCACGGGCAGGCAGAGCCCGAGGCCGAAGTAGCGCCCGGCGCCAAGAAGGAGCGGGCCGTGCACGCGTTCATCGAAGCGGATGTCGGCATGGACGCGCACGCGAGGCGTACGGCCTGGGCGGCCGGGCCAGGGCAGGAAGTCGCGAACGTGTTGCGCGCCGGGAAGCAGCGGCGTGAGCGATACCTCGACCGAGATCGGCCGGACACCGACGACGCGCAGACATGCGTCACTGATACTGCGCTGTGATTCGAGCGCGGCCCTGTGAGCGGTGTCATTCAGGTTGCTGCGGAGGTTGCCGGGATTCTTGTCGAGAGCGATTGGCGTCGCGGTGATGAATC
>JAMPYE010000177.1 GCA_023700825.1 Thermoanaerobaculia bacterium
CCGACTGCGCGGTGGTGCGCGCCGGCGAAGTCGTCACTTCGAACGCGACGCGCGTCGCATGCGGCGACCTCGAGGCCGCCGTGGCGCGATTCGTACTGGAGCGCTACGAGCTCGTTCTCTCGCCCGAGACGAAACGCCGGCTGTTGAAGGAAGTCTCCTTCGATCCCGCGCGGCCGAAGGGTGGAACGACGCGCGTGACCGGGATCCTCGCTCAGCGGCAGGGGAGCGGCGAGGCGGTCATCGCGCTTCCGGAGCTCGGCGCGGCGCTCCGTCCGGCGCACGACAGGATCGTGGGCGGCATCTCGAGCTTCCTGCGAGAGCTCCCGGCGCGGATCGGCGTCGAGATCATCGAGAGCGGAATCGACCTTACGGGAGGTGGCGCGCTGCTCGAGGGGATGGCCGAGTCGATCGGCGAGGCCACCAGGCTCGACGTGCGCTGCGTTCCCGACGCACTCGGCTCCGTCGTGCGCGGCGCGCGCCGCATGATCGGCAACGTCGAGAAGCAGCGGCTCTGGGCGTAGGGACAGTTCGGATTTCGAATTTCGGATTTCGGATTTGCTCCGCCCACGGTGTGAGTGCCGCTCGTGGCATGATCGTTTCGTCGTTGGCTTCGATGTGGAAGCGGGCGGTCCGCCGGGTCGTCCGTTTCTTTTCGCGGGCTCAGCTCGATCATCTTGGCGCCGCCCTAACAACCAACCGGCATCGTCTAACAACTAACAACTAACAACCAACAACCTCCCTCCGACACCGCGCCTCGACGACTCCCGCCTCATTACCGCCATGACTGGCGCCATTCTCGCTCTCGCGGTGGATTGTTGTGGACACAAGTGGAGTCAAGTGGTACTTTCTGGCCAGAAATTATCACCAATACAACTATGGCGGCCTGCGAGTGGAACTAAGCGTGTTGATGGGGCGCGGAGACGCGCGCGTGGATGAGAAGGGACGCATCAAGATCCCGACAAACTTCCGCCGCGTCATCGAGGAGCGTTACGGCTCCGACTGCTTCATCACTTCCTTCGAGGGCGAGAAGGCGCGCATCTATCCCCTCTCGGTCTGGCGCGAGTTCCAGCAGCGTCTCGCTCGCGTCCCGTCGACCGCGGTCGCCAAGGACAAACTCCTCAAGCAGGTGAACTACTACGGCGCGGTCGACGTGATCGACGCGCAGGGAAGAATCCTCGTCCCGTCGATCCTCCGCGACAAGGCGGGCATTCGAGGCGACGTCGTCGTCCTCGGCAAGGAAGACCACCTCGAGATCTGGAACCGCGAGCGGATCGACAAGCAGGTCTCCGAGGATCAGCTGAGCGCGGAGGACTTCAAGGAACTCGAGTTGCACGGCGTCTGATGACGCCCGGGAAATCAGGCGGCATGGACTCCGCCAGGCACGTTCCGGTTCTTTTGACATCCGTTGTCGAATTTCTCCGGCCGGTAGAGACCGGCGGCCTGATCGTCGATGCGACGCTCGGGCTCGGCGGTCACGCGGAGGCGCTGCTCGAGCACTACGGTTCGGTACGTCTCCTCGGAATCGACCGCGATCCCGCGGCTCTCGAGCTGGCGGGTCGCAGGCTGGAGAGGTTCGGTGACCGTGCACGGCTCGTACGCGGCCGGCACGAAGAGCTCCTTGAAATTCTCGAACGCGAGGGAATCGAAGCAGTGGACGGAGTGCTCGCCGATCTCGGCGTCTCGTCGCTCCAGCTCGATGACGCGTCGCGCGGCTTCTCGTTCCGTTTCGACGGGCCGCTCGACATGCGCATGGGGCAGAGCGGGGAGAGCGCCGCGGACCTGGTGAATCGCCTCGACGCGAGCGATCTCGAAACGATCATCCGCGACTACGGCGAGGAGCCGATGGCGCGGCGGATCGCGAGGGCGATCGCGAACGCCCGGAACGAGGCGCCGATCGAAACGACGACGCAGCTCGCCGACATCGTCCGCGCCGCGCGCGGGCGTCGCGGGCACGACGAGATCGACCCGGCAACGAAGACGTTTCAGGCGATTCGCATCGCCGTGAACCGCGAGCTTGAAGAGCTCGGCAGGTTCATCGAGGCGGCGGTCGCGAAGGCACGGCCGGGGGCGCGCGTCGCCGTCATCTCGTTTCACTCGCTCGAGGACCGGATCGTAAAGCAGACGTTCCGGAAACTAGAGGGTGAATGCGTCTGCCCGCCAGGCTTTCCAGTCTGCGCGTGCGGTGTTCGAGCCTCGGTGGATGTGCTGACGCGGCGCCCGGTGACGGCCGACGCGGACGAAGTGAGGGTGAACCCGCGATCGCGAAGCGCGAAGTTGCGGGTAGCCGAGAAGCTGGAAGTCCAGGAGCAGTGAGGGGACCAGGCGAAGTCGAGCAGCAAGGGTGAAGGCTGGGGAAGGGCGGGCGTGACAGTGGTTGCCCGGGGAGCTGGGAGGGGTGGCGCGTGGTGGGGTGGGTGCGTGTGATGGTTCTTCGGGTGGCTGCGACAGGCAGGTCTTCACCCTTGTTGTTCGGCTTCGCAGGAAGAGATGCGATACGGGTACGCACAGCGAAAGCCGATCGAGAACGAGTTCATCATTCGCGAGCGCGACAAGCGCCGCTCGCGTGAGCTCCTCGCTGTCGTCTTACTTGGGGTACCGCTAGGCCTCTTTCTCTGGCTGTTCGCCTGGCAGAATCTGGAAGTGATCCGCCTCGGTCGCGATGCGACGCGCCTCCGCGCGGTCCGTGCCGATCTCGAGAAAACCAACAAGAAACTCAAAGTGGAAGTCGAGCGCCTGACGGCTCTCGACGCGGTCGAGGCGAAGGCCGCCGCGATCGGCCTCGAGCCCGCCGAGGGCTCGCGCGTCGTCGCGGTGTCGTCCTCGCGCCGGACGAGGGGTGAGGTGCGCCGATGACGATCAGCAGAAAGCGACTGCTGATGGTCGGCGCCTGCCTCGTCGCCTGGACGATCGTCGTCGTCGGGCGTCTCGCGCAGGTGCAGATTCTGCGCCACGACGACTACGTCGCGAAGGCCGCGCGGCAGCACGAGCGGACCATCGAGCTCACCCCGGTGCGCGGCTCGATCCTCGACGCGCGCGGCCGCATCCTCGCGGAGAGCGTCCCCGCGTTTTCGATCTACGCCGACCCGAAGGCGATCACGGATCGCCGTGGCACGGCGAAGCGGCTCGCGGCGATCAAGGGGCTCGGCCTGACCCGCGCGCAGCTCGAGCAGAAGATCAAGGGCGACTCGGAGTTTGCCTGGATCGCGCGGCAGGTTCCCGACGACGTCGCGCGCGAGGTACGCAAGCTCGACCTCCAGGGGATCTTCGCGCTCGAAGAGCACGTGCGGGCCTATCCGAAAGGCCGCCTCGCCGCGTCGGTGCTCGGATTCGTGAACGTCGACGGCGAGGGGCTCGCCGGCGCTGAGCTCGCTTTCGAAGAATCGCTCGGTGGCCGCGCCGGACGCGTCACCGTGCTGCGCGACGCGCGGCGCGGCGTCTATCTCGTCGGTGGCGAGGGGCAGAACGCCCCGGTCGACGGCGTCAGCGTCGAGCTGACGATCGACGAGGTCGTCCAGTACATCGGCGAGACCGCGCTCAAGGACGCGATCCGCACGAGCCGCGCCGCCGGTGGCTCGGTGGTGGTCATGGAACCTAACACCGGCGCGATCCTAGCCCTGGCCTCGTACCCCGACTTCGACCCGAATCGATTCCGCGATTTCTCGAAGAACGCGTGGCGCAATCGCGCGATCCAGGACTCGTACGAGCCCGGCTCCACCTTCAAGATCATCTCCGGCGCCGCCGCGCTCGAAGAGGGGCGCGTCACGCCGTCGCAGATGATCGACTGCGGGACGGGATCGATCGAGATCGCGGGGACGCGTATCCGGGAGCACGGGGGGCACGCGTACGGCTATCTCACCTTCGAGGAGGTCATGGCGCACTCCTCGAACGTCGGCACGATCAAGGTCGCGCTCGCGGTCGGCCCCGAGGCGTTCTACAGGCGCGTGACGAGCTTCGGCTTCGGGTCGAAGAGCGGCATCGACCTTCCCGGCGAGGCGAGCGGAATCCTCCGCGCGCCGAAGCGATGGTCCGCGCTCTCGAACGCGGTCCTGTCGATCGGCCAGGAGCTCGCGGTGACGCCGCTGCAGATCGCGCGGGCCACTGCCGCGATCGCGAACGGCGGGACGCTTCCCACGCCGCACGTGATCTCCCGCGTCATCGACAAAGAGGGCAACGTCGTCGTCGACTATCGTCCGCCTCCTGCACCGCGAGTCGTCTCCGAGAAGACCGCCGCGGTGCTGAACGAAATCCTCAAGGGTGTCGTCTCGCGCGGGACGGGAAGCCGTGCCGCGCTCGAGGACCACATCGTCGCCGGCAAGACCGGTACCGCGCAGAAGGCCGAGAACGGACGCTACGCGCCCGACAAGACGATCGCGTCGTTCGTCGGTTATGTGCCGGCCGACAGGCCGCGCCTCGTGATCCTCGTCGTCGTCGACGAGCCGACGATTGGACAGTACGGCGGAGAGATTGCCGCACCCGCATTCCGCCAGATCGCCGAGGCGACGCTGCGCTATCTGCGAGTCGAGCCGTCGATCCCTGGACGCAACCTCGACGTCGAGCCTCCGCGCCTCGAGGCGCGCGCGCGCCTCGCGCCACCTGCCGCCCCGAGAGGATCGGTGCCCGATTTTCGCGGACTCGACGCGCGCGAGGCGATCGCCGTCGCGACCGCTGCGGGATTGCGCGTGACGACGACGGGAGAAGGCTTCGTCTCGAATCAGAGCCCCGAATCGGGTGCGCCGGCAGGAGAAAAGAAGACGGTGCGGCTGACGCTGCTCGCAGCGCCGCGCGTCGAAACCACCGGGGGCGAGGGACGATGACTCTTCGCGAACTGCTCGATCGTGTCGAACCGCTCTCGGTGAGCGGCAGCGTCGAGCTCCCGATCGCCTCGGTGACGTCGGACTCGCGGCTCGTCGGCGCGGGCTCCCTGTTCGTCGCCGTACCGGGATTCCAGTTCGACGGCGCGAGCTTCGTCGACGCGGCCGTGCGCAAGGGCGCCTCGGCGATCGTCACGGAGAAACACGGCCTCGCGCTTCCGGTGACGACGATCGAAGTCGCCAACGCGCGCGTCGCGCTCGCCGAGATCGCCGCGAACTTCCATGGGCGCCCCGCGGACCGGCTCTCGCTCGTGGGCGTCACTGGCACCTCGGGGAAGACCACGACCACGAAGATGCTCGAGTCGATCCTCGAGCAGACCGGCGAGCCTGTCGGGCTTATCGGCACCATCGAATACCGCGCGGGCGACCGCCGCGAGATCGCGGACCGCACGACGCCCGACGCGACCGTGCTGCAGCAGTGGTTCGCGAACATGGTCGACGCGGGAGTGAGCCGCGCGGTCATGGAAGTCTCCTCGCACGCGCTCGCGCTGCGTCGCACGCACGGAATCCATTTCGCGGCGGCCGTCTTCACGAACCTGTCGCGCGACCACTTCGACTTCCATCGCGACTTCGACGACTACTTCGCGACCAAGCGGATGCTCTTCGACCAGATCGACCGATCGAGGCGGTGCGCGGTGGTCAACATCGACGACGACCACGGGCGTCGCCTCGCCGAAGAGCTCGGCTCGGCGGCGATGACGTTCGGGCGCGGTGCGGAGTGCGACATCCGTCCCGCGAGCGGCTTCGCCCCGGCGCTCGACGGGCTGTGCGGCGTGCTCGCGACTCCCGCGGGGGAGATCCGGGTGGAGTCGCCGCTCGTCGGGGTGCCGAATCTCTACAACTGGATGGGCGCCGCCGGCGCCGCGATCGCCGTCGGCGTGCCTGCCGTGGCGATCGAGAGCGGCATCCGCGCCCTCGCTTCGGTGCGCGGGCGCTTCGAGAGCGTTGCGTCGCCCGGCGGGCCCGCGGTGCTCGTCGACTACGCGCACAAGCCCGACGCGCTGGAGAAGCTGCTCCTCGCCGTGCGGAGCCTGGCCGAGGGACGCCGCGTGATCCTCGTCTTCGGCTGCGGCGGCGATCGCGACAAGGGGAAGCGCCCCGAGATGGGGGCAATCGCAGGCCGGCTCGCCGACCTGTCGATCCTGACGAGCGACAACCCGCGCTCGGAGTCACCCGAGGCGATCGTCAGGGCGATCGAATCGGGGATCGAGTCGGTCGAGGGGGCGAAGTGGGAAGTGATGGTCGACCGGCGCGAAGCGATCGCGCGCGCGATCGACGTCGCGGGGAGCGACGACGTCGTGGTCATCGCGGGCAAGGGGCACGAGAACTACCAGGTGGTCGGCGATCGGGTGATCCACTTCGACGACCGGGAAGAGGTCGAAGGGGTACTGAAAAATCGCAGGAAATCAGGATGAATTGTCGGCGCGATTGCTTGATGTAAAACGATCGGAAAAAGAGATTGAAATCGACTATGAAAATCAAGTACGATGTCGCCGCTTTCAATGGTGGGTGCAGTGATCCGGCTCCGTTGACGTGTGGGGGGGAGCGTGGCGCGATCGCCAGGCAGTCCATAGGGGAAGGGGCGATCGAGCAGGAAGACACTCTGCGGAGCCGGATGAGCGCATCCGCCCAGGCGGTCGAAGTCGTGGCCGTCCATGCGCGTCCGCGGCGCAATTCCGCGCCAATTCCCATCGCACTCCATGTCGGCTCCTGTTGCGTCTCCGTGCGCTACCGTTCGCCATCGCGGCTGAACCTCGAGCGGAGGGCCACGTGCCCGCGCTGACGTTCGCCAGGCTCGCCGCCATGACCGGAGGCGTCGCCGTCTCCGGCGGCGAGATCGTGTGCAACTCGATCGTGATCGACAATCGTGAGGCGAGGCCGGGCTCGGTCTTTTTCGCGATTCGGGGCGACAAACACGACGGACACTCGTTCCTCGCGCAAGCGCTGGAGGTCGCGTCGGGAGCGGTCGTGTCGACCGTGCCCGAGGCGCTTCCGGCCGGCAGAGGGATCGTGCAGGTCGACGACACGACAGCGGCGCTGCAGCGGCTCGCGGCCGCGGTGCGCCGTGAGTTTTCCTTCACGCTCGTCGGCGTGACCGGCTCGGCGGGCAAGACGACGACAAAGGAGATGATCGCCACGCTCGCAGAGTCGGAGAAGCGCGCGTGGAAGTCGTGGGGGAACTTCAACAACCACATCGGATTTCCGCTCTGTCTCGCGAACACCCCCGAAGGAACCGACGTCGTCGTGTCCGAGATGGGGATGAGCGCGAAGGGAGAGATCGAGTTTCTGGCGAAGCTCGCGCACCCGAACGTCGGCGTCTACACGACGATCCGTCCGGTCCATCTCGAATTCTTCGAGTCGATCGACGGGATCGCGGCGGCGAAGCGCGAGCTCCTCGAGAACCTCGCTCCGGGCGGCACCGTCGTGTTGAACGCGGACGACCCGAAGGTCATGGAGATCGGGCGCGACTTCTCGGGCCCGCGCGCGACGTACGCGCTCGCCGCGCCCGCCGACTACCGTGCGACGGATATCCGCGAGCGCGGCCTTCTCGGCACGGCGTTCCGCGTCGAGGCCGAAGGAAGCGCGCACGAGCTCGAGTTGTCGATGCCGGGCCTCCACAACCTCGAGAACCTCATGGCGGCGATCGCGACGGCGCGCGTCCTCGGTGTCAGCTGGAGCGGTGTCGCACGCGCGGTCGCGGACGTGAAGCCGGCCTACCACCGCGGAATCGTCATCGCGTGGCATGGCGCGACGATCTACGACGACACCTACAACTCGAACCCCTGGGCGCTCGCGCGGACGTTCGACCTTCTCGCGACGGCCGACTGCGAGGGGCGGCGCATCGCCGTCGTCGGCGACATGCTCGAGCTCGGGCCCGACGAAAAGACGTTTCACTTCGAGGCGGGGCGGACGATGCCGAAAGGCATCGACATCGTGGTCGGCGTCGGCCGCAGGTCGAAGTTCATCCTCGACGGCGCGCGCACCGCGGGTTTCGCGCCCGGCTCGCTCTTCCACTTCGACGACGCGCTCGCCGCGGCGCGCTGGCTGCGCAAGACGATTCGCCCGGGCGATCTCGTGATGCTCAAGGCGTCGCGCGGCATCGGGCTCGATCGCGCGGTCGCGGCTCTGGAGGAGGCCTGATGCTCTATCACCTCCTCTACGCGTTGCGCGACGACTACTCGGTCTTCAACGTCTTCCGCTACATCACGTTCCGCACCGCCTACGCGGCGCTGACCGCACTCGTGATCTGCTTCATCGTGGGCCCCGCGTTCATCCGATTCATGACGCGCGTGAAGGCGGGGCAGTACGTCCGCACGGAGGGGCCGCAGTCGCACCGCGCGAAGGCGGGAACACCGACGATGGGGGGAGCCCTCATCCACCTCGCGGTGCTCGTCGCGACTCTGCTCTGGGCCGACGTGACGAATCCGTACG
>JAMPYE010000178.1 GCA_023700825.1 Thermoanaerobaculia bacterium
CCGACGAACATCGGCTCGTTCCTCAACGACCTTCCCGCCCGCAACCGTGTCGTTCTCCGCACGGCTGACGGCGCGACGTTCCCTGGGCGTACGGTGCGCCTGTACAGGCCGTCGTCCGGGAAGGACTCCGACTGGCGGCAGCATCCGTATCAGCTCGACTTCGACGCGATCCCCGACGCCGAATTCGTGGCCGACGCGCAGGGTGGCATCGACGTCGGGCGCAATCCGTTCTCCGACGGGCCGCTCGTGATCTACGTCGACCAGGCGAACGTGGTCGCCATCCTCGAAATCGACGACGCGGGAACGCGCCGCCACGGCTATCTCGAGTCGCGTTCGCTCAATCTCGCGTACTGGCGCGGCGAGACGGAGTCGGCCGAGCACGTCGTCATCGTCGATCCTCCGCCGTGCGCTGTCGGAATCGGCCCGGACAAAGTGGAGCCGCGACACGAAGCGGTCGTCTCGGGCCCTTACGTGCAGTTCACCTGGCCCGCGGAAGCGAACCGCGTCTATGAGGTATGGGTCTCGGTCGACGGCGCGCGGGCCGTGAGTGTTCACCGGATGACCTCCGCGCGTGACCAGATTGCGAAGACGAGACAGTCCGTTTCCGGACGTCGTGTCGCGTGGTGGCTCACGGAAGGGGCTCCGGGCTCCGGATGCCCTCCAAGGCGGTCGGCGATCTACTACTTCGACCTCGACGGAGTGAAATGGGAGCGGCGGCGTCCCGTCCGCCCGTGACGCGGCATCTCGCGCCGGCGCGAAACTACGCGGCCGGGTGAGCGTCAAAAGGACAAGCCATCCTGTTTGACGAGCCGTCGTGAGACGCGGCTCGAGCGCGCAGGGAGGCCACGTCGAACGCGAGGTGATGCCGTGATCGGACGCTCCGTCGGGTTGTTACTCCTCACGCTGCTGGCCATGCCCTCCGTCGCCGACGGCCGTCGTCCGCCGATCGCGAATCCGGCGATCGACATGGAGGGATACCTCCGTGTCGCGCTCGAGGCTTCGGACCATCGCGAGCGGAGGAGGCTCTCCGAAGACGAGTTCATCGCGATGAGGCGCGAGCCCGGAGTGGTCGTTCTCGACGCCCGCAGCCGCGAGAAGTACGACGAGCTCCACGTCGCGGGAGCGGTGAACCTCAGCTTTCCCGACATCACGGTCGAGAGCCTCGCGCGGCTCTTCCCCGACAAGTCGACGCGCATTCTCATCTACTGCAACAACAACTTCAGCGGCGCCGAAGGCCCGTTCCCGACGAAGCTCCCGACCGCGTCGCTCAACCTCTCGACCTACATCGCGCTCCACAGCTATGGCTACCGGAACGTATGGGAGCTCGGCCCGCAGATCGATCTGGCAGCGTCGAAACTGAAGTTCGAACAGAGCGAGATACGATGATGCGATAGGCGGGAGGCGATGAGCAAACCGACTGCGTCTCGCCTCTCGCCAGTTCTGACCTGCCTTACGCTCTCGCGTTGTACTCACTGAACACGGCGAGCTCCACGTCGCGGCGGGGGGCCTGGAAGCCCGCATCGGCCAGGGCGCCGAGGATGACTTCCGGCGGGACGCAATGCAGCGTCGTGTCCCAGTAGTAGCGCATCAGCCTGGCGGCTTCGGGGCTTCCGGTCCGGAGACGCGTGAGGAGCGGGACGATTTTTCCCATGTAGAGTCCGAGTGCGCCGCGCGCGATTCGCGATCGCGGCGGAGTGATTTCGAGGACCAGTAGAGTCCCTCCCGGCACGAGCACGCGCCGCATTTCCTCGAACGCTGCCCGCAGGTCGCCGAAGTGACGCATCGCGAAGCCGACGCTGATCATGTCGAACGAGCCGTCGCGGAAGGGGAGCGCGGTGCCGGTCGCCTCGACGAGGCGGTCGCGCATCGGCCCGTTTCGAGCCTCGAGCAGCATGCCGAGGCTCGGATCGACGCCGATCACGTTGCCCTTCCCTCCCGTCGATTCCAGCGCGGCCCGCGCCACGACGCCCGTCCCCGTCGCGAGATCGAGAAGGCGCACACCCGCGCGCCAGCCGTGCCGCGCGAGCGCGTCGGAGCGGTACCGGAAGCCGGTGCCGAAGGACGGGATGGCGATCATCCACTCATACCAGGGTGCCGTCTCGTCGAAGATGTCGCGAACGAAGGCGCTGCGCTCCTCGGAGCGAGCGTAGTAGTCGGAGAGGTCGGGATGCGGGGCGAGAGGCTCGGGTTTGGGGGGCATCGACGCGATTCTAGCAATTCGTGCTGCCGGCGAGCGGCGATGTGCAGGTTCGCGCGAATCGGATCGAGGAGCTCGCCTTCCCCGAGTCGAACCTCGATAGAATGTCGAAGCTCGAAGGGTCATCGCTCAGGTGTCGCGCAGACGTAAAGCGGTACACGTGCTGGTCCACAACTGGAAACGGTTGCTGGTGCTGCTCCTCCTGCTCGGCGCCGCAGTCCTGGCCGCGCGTTCGGAGTCGCTCTTCGGCGAGCTCGACGATCTGCTGGCGGCCTTGCAGACGCTCATCATTCGAAGGCCCGGCTGGGGCGTCGTGGTGTTCATCCTGTTCTCCGCGCTCTCGGCGATGTTTGCCTTCCTCTCGTCGGCCGTGCTCGTGCCGATCGGCGTCTACGTATGGGGCGCGACGCTGACGTTCGTGCTTCTCTGGGTCGGCTGGCTCCTCGGAGGCGTGACTGCATACGCGATCGGTCGCTACCTCGGCAGGCGTGTCGTCGTCTGGCTCGTCGATCCCGACAAGCTGAGGCGTTACGAGGGAAGGCTCTCGAAACAGGCCCGCTTCCCGGTCGTGCTGCTCTTCCAACTCGCACTGCCTTCGGAGATCCCGGGATACCTGCTCGGCCTGCTTCGCTATCCCTTCTGGCTCTATGTGGCCGCCCTTGCGATCGCGGAGCTGCCGTTCGCTGCCGGAGCGGTCTCCCTCGGCAAGAGCTTCCTGCGACGCGACTGGACGGCGCTCGCCGCCGTGGGCATCGCGGGGATCACGCTGACCGCGTGGGCAGTGACGGCGTGGCACCGGCGGCGTGCCACCGTGCCACAAGACTAGAGACGAGCCCTGAGTGCCGAGTCCTGAGCAGTGAGTGGTGCCGGGCATCGAGGCTGCGGCCGTGATGGGGAGTGCGGAAGCGAAGCTTCCGCGAGGCGGCGCGCCGCGCCGCGGGATGCGCTGGTCCGAGGGACCGCCGCTGCGATCGATTGTCCAAGAGGGGAGTAACCGACGCACATGATCGACTGGAGCGAACGCTACCGCACCCTGGACACGCCATGGAATCTCGGCGGCCCGCATCCGGACCTCGTGCGAAGGTTACAGATGTCGGAGCCTGGCCCGCGCGACGGATTTCGCGACGCGCTCGTCGCGGGGTGCGGCCATGGGCATGACGCGCTCGCGCTGGCCGCCGCGGGCTTCGTCGTAACGGCAGTCGACATCGTTCACGATCTCCGCGATGAGCTCGAGGAGAGGCTCGCGGCGCTGGGTGGCAGGTTCGTGATCACCGATGCGCTGGCGCTCGAAGGCGAGATGTTCGATGTCGTCTTCGATCACACGTTCTTCTGCGCGATCGACCCCGCGATGCGCGCCGATTGGGGAGCGATGATTCGCCGCGTGTTGCGCCCAGGTGGATTGCTGGCGTCGATCGTCTATCCGTTTTCGAAGCCGATGGAGGAGGGAGGCCCGCCCTGGGGTATGTCGAGAGACGCGATCGAATCGGCGCTTGGCACCGGATTCGAGGTGCTCGCCGACGAGCCCGTCGTCGAGAAGGGCCACCAGACCTGGCCGGAGCGCTGGCTCGTGATGCGGCGCGCGTGACGTGAATCGCTAGGGCAAAGCTTCCGCGCTTCCTCACCGAAGCGATCTGCTTGGCGGCTCCGATACGGGTCGAAGCACGCACGGGCGACGCGCTGCATCGCTCCTTTGCGCACTCCGTATGGCTGCGAGGCTAGAATGCGCGGCGTGAACTCTGTCTCCGCCCATCCCCGCGAGCCGCTCTTCACGGCGACCTTCTTCAATGTTTGGGCGTTGAGCTTCGTGACCTTTCTCTCGGCGTTCCCGCTTTTCCCGACGATTCCGTTCCGAATCATCGAGCTCGGCGGGAGCAAGGGGGAGGCCGGGCTCTTTCTCGGCCTTTACACCGGAGCGGCCGCGCTCTCGGCGCCGCTGACGGGAACGATCGCCGACCACGTCGGCCGACGCCGGCTCGCGCTATTCGCATCGATCGCGTTCGTCGGCTTTTCGCTCCTGTACGCGGTCGTGACGAACCGGGCGCTGCTGCTCGCGGTCGCGATCGTGCATGGCGTGCTCTGGTCGGGAATCCTCACTTCGAGCGGCGGGATCATGACGAATCTCATCCCCGCGTCGCGGCGCACCGAAGGTCTCGCGTACTGGGGGATGGCGAGCACGGTCGCGATCGCCTTCGCCCCGCTCGTCGGGCTCAGGCTCTACGACTACAGCTGGCTCGTGATGTGCGTGGCGATGGCAGGGCTCTCCGTCGTGATGATCGCCATCGCCGCGAAGCTGCCAAAGGACGAGCCGCGCTCCGACGCGCGCTTCCCGAAGCTCACGGAGATCGTCGACCCGAAAGTGCTCTTGACGGCGATGACGCTGACGACGGTGTCCTTCGGCTACGGCGGGCTGACGAGCTACGTGGCACTTCTCTCGGTCGAACGGAAGATCGAGCCGGCTTCACTCTTTTTCACGGTCTTCGCCCTACTGATCCTCGTCTCGAGGATCATCGTCGGCCCCTTCTCCGATCGGATCCCGACGAAGGTGATGCTCTACCCGGCGCTGATCGGAATCGCGATCGCGCTCGTCGTGCTCGCGTTCGGGGAGACGCGGGCATGGATGATCGTCTCGGCCGCGATCTACGGCACGGGGCTCGGCATCGCCTTCCCGACGTTCATGAGCTTCATCATGGGGAGAACCGACCCGTCTCGTCGCGCCGCGATCTTCGGCAACGTGATCATGGCGTTCGACTCGGGGATCGGGCTCGGATCCGCCACGACCGGCGCGATCGTCCAGCGGTTCGGCTACAAGCCGGCATTTCTCGGGGCGGCGATGTTGAGCATCGGCGCGATCGCGATGTTCTCCGTGACGTCGAAGCTGTGGGAGAGGCGGGAGGATTGAGGCGTGCAGCGCCGCTCCGCGGCGACGCGGATCGATCGCGGATACGGCGTGCCCACGTCAGGAGAGCGCGCGGACGTCGGCCGCGGTGATGCTGGCGTCGCGTAGCGACGGCCTGATCTAGCCTCCGGTCCCGCTCTGCGGGACCGGAGGTTGCGAATCGCGCGCAATCGACGCGTCCGCGTGGCGGCACCAGACCTCACCCCGAGATCAGCCGCTTCAGGCTCTCCACCTCGGCGCGCAGCTCCGCCACCGTGGTCTCGAGCTCGGTGACCCGATCTTCGAGACCCGACACCGCGGACGACTGCGCCCGCGGGGAACGCTCGGAGACGGGCGAAGGGGCGTAGACCGGCTCACCCGAAAGCAGGTGAGCCCAGCGCGTCTCCTTCTGGCCCGGCTGGCGCTCGAGGTGGCGGACGAACGGCTCCTCGCGCGAGGCGAGCACGCGAAGCGTCTCTTCGATTTCGTCCGGCGTCTCGAATTCATGCAGCCTCTCGGTGCGCGTACGCAATTCCGCGATCGTCTGCGGACCGCGGAGGAACAGGACGGTGAGGATCGCCCGTGACGCCCTGCTCACCCCGAGCACGCCTTCGAGGTTGTGGTCCCATCGCGCCGCGCGCCCGCCGGTGACTTTCCAGACGAGCTTGTCCTGCTGGAGCCGCGCCAGCGCCGCTTCGATCTCCTGCTCGGAGAAGTCGGTCACCGGCTCGCGGCTCGTCTTCTGGTTGCAGGCGAGCAGCAGCGAGTTGAGCGTCAGCGGGTACGACTCGGGCGTCGTCTGCTGTTTCTCGAGGAGCGAGCCGAGGACGCGCGTCTCGACGGGATCGAGCTGCCGGATCATCGGAGCGCCGTCATCCCTGCGTCGCCGGCGCGGCCGGCGGTGCCGGGGTCGCGGGCGCCGGCGGGAACTTCATGTCGAGGCGGATCAGGACCTCGTCCTTGATCAGGTCGTCCGAGGCGCCCTTGTAGGCGACGCCCCAGTCCTGGCGGTTGATCGTGAACTCCGCCGTCGCCGTCAGGCCCGTCGCGTCACTCGCGGCCTTGACCGGGAAGCTGATCGCCTTCTCCGTGCCACGCATCGTCAGCGTCCCGCTGATCGTGTGTGTCGCCCCATCCTTGTTGCCGGCCGGCGCTTCGCCGATCGACGTCGATCGGAAGTTGGCCTTCGGGTACGTCGCAACATCGAAGAAGTCGGGCGTCTTCAGATGCGCCGTCAGCTTCGGCGTATCGGTGAAGATCGAGTTCATGTCGATTTCGAACGCGATCGCCGCCGGCTTGCCGTCGGTCCAGGAGACCGAGCCGCTGAAGTCCGTGAAGCCTCCCGTGTGATCTCTCGTCACTTTCGCTCCGACGAACTCGATCCGGCTCGTCTCGCGGGTGACGGCGACCTCCGTGCCTGGGGTCGCCGGCGTCGCCGGCGTTGCGGCACTGGCGGGAGTCGGCTCCGAAACGGTCGCGGCCGTCTTGTCATCGACCTCGCTCTGGCAGGCTGCGAGCATCACTACGAAGCTCGTCATCACGATCGCGCGGGGAAAGTTCAGGCTCTTCATCGATTCGTCCTCCGAGGAATAGTTGTGGGGCCGGATTCTGTCTAGTGACCCGGCGCCGGGCAGTCATCTTCGCCCATCGGCAAACGGGATCGCAAGCCGCGCCGCAAATCCCAACAACAACGGAGAGTCGGGCGCATGGGTCTCAGTGCGGGTATCGTAGGACTGCCGAACGTCGGCAAATCGACCATTTTCAACGCTCTCACCGCCGCCGGGGCGCAGAGCGCGAACTATCCTTTCTGCACGATCGAGCCGAACGTCGGCATCGTGCCCGTGCACGACAAGCGCCTCGACGAGGTTGCACGGCTCACCGGGAGCAAGGCGATCATCTACACCGACGTCAAGATCGTCGACATCGCCGGCCTCGTGAAGGGCGCGAGCAAGGGCGAAGGGCTCGGGAACCAGTTCCTCGCGAACATCCGCGAAACCGACGCGATCATCCACGTCGTCCGCTGCTTCGAGGACTCGAACGTGGTTCACGTCGAGGGCTCGGTGAATCCTGCGCGCGACGTCGACATCATCGAGACCGAGTTGATGCTCGCCGACCTCGACACGATCACGAAGCGGGCCGACCGCGTCTCTCGCGTCGCGAAGTCGGGGCAGAAGGAAGCCGTCGCCGAGCACGCCGCCCTGCTCAAGGCGCAGAAGGTCGTCGAGGAGGGGATGCCTCTTCGCTCGGCAGAATTCAGCGACGACGAGATCGCGCTGCTCGGTCCGTCGAACCTCCTCACACTCAAGCCGGTCCTCTATGTCGCGAACGTGGCGGAGGGAGACATTGGCAAGGAGACTCCTCACGTCGAGAGCCTCCGCAAGGTCGCAGAAGAGCGCAAAGGCGAACTGGTCGTGCTCGCGGGAGAGATCGAGTCCCAGATCGTTCAACTCGACGAGCACGAGCGCGAGCACTTCCTCGCCGACCTCGGGCTCGAGGAGCCCGGCCTCAACAATCTCGTCCGCCACGCCTACACGCTGCTGAACCTCGAGACGTTCTTCACCGCCGGTCCGAAAGAGGCGCGCGCCTGGACGATTCACGTCGGCTTCAAGGCACCGCAGGCGGCAGGGGAGATCCACACCGATTTCGAGCGCGGCTTCATTCGCGCGGAGACGATCTCCTACGCCGACTTTGTCGCGTACGGCGGCGAGCAGGGCGCCAAGGCGGCCGGCAAGATGCGTAGCGAGGGTAAGGACTACGTCGTCGAGGACGGGGACGTGATCTTGTTTCGCTTCAACGTGTAGAAGCAGGCCAAAGGTCAAAGGCCAAAGGTCAAAGCAAGCGGTTTGCGATTGGTGTGTGGCGCAGACACTCCTGTCTGCGCGCCGCCGAAGGCGGCCCGTAAACCACCTCGGTGGTCGCCGTTCAGTCGTCGCTTCGCGACGCGCGCAGACAGGAGTGTCTGCGCCACTCGCGGTCGCATCGCGTTGACCCGGCGCCGAAATCCGAAATCCCAAATCCGAAATCCTCTACAATCCCAGTCCGTGGTCCCCCGCGAGAGACATTCATTCGAGATTGAGTCCGGGGAAGGGCTGCCGATCCGCGGTGTGATCGAGGTGCCTGAGAATCCCGTCGCTCTGGTCGTCACGATTCACGGCTTCAAGGGGTTCAAGGACTGGGGTTTCTTCCCGTGGACGAGCGA
>JAMPYE010000179.1 GCA_023700825.1 Thermoanaerobaculia bacterium
CGTCGAGCACGGTTCGAAGGCGCTGGATCTCGGCAGGCAGAACGCGGGAGTTGGAGAAGGCGATCTCGACCGGCGTGCCGTCGTCGCGGTAGCGGCGAATGAAGCTTCGCTCGGCCGCGATCGAGAGGCTCTGGTCGTTCTTCGTGAGCGAGTCGATTTGCGTCGGGCTCAGCAGCTCGAGATAAACATCGACTGCACCGGCCGGAAAGCGGACTCGCTTCCGCAGTCGCGCACCCCCGGCTTCCATGTGGACGACGACGAGGCCGCCTTCGAAGAACGAGATCCGCTGCATCGAGGCGGCCGACTTCGCGAGATAGTCGAGGATGGGCCGCGGCAGGCAGCCGTCGATGAGCTGCGAGCCGATTGCCGGCGCCGCGCCGTTGAGCTCGGCAGTGTTGTACTTGCGCCTGTCGACCTGCCCCTCGTCCGGCGTCGGAATCGAGATCGCGGTGCCGAGCTCCGTGGGGATGGGCGCGCGGTCCTGTGCTGCGCTGGGAGTGGCCGATGACGCTGCGGCGACCGCCGCGATCGCGGCAGCCAGCGCCAGCTTCATGAGTCGACAGGCCGTCATTCGTTCCGGTCTTGCCGTCTAAGATAGTCCACCGCGGCTCGCCGCGCAAAAGCAGGCGCCTCTCCGGTGGAGATCACACGGGCGAACACCGCCTGCCTCGCGGTGCGGAGGGCCGCTCCAACCCAGGGGCCGGGAGGCACTCCAAGGCCGTCGCCGCGCACGCCGAGATCGACCTCTGCGACCTGGACGAATCGCGTGACCAGCTCTTCGCAGGCCGGGCGCACGAGCGCCGTCACGGCGCACGCTTCCGGCGACGCCGCGTCGAGCAGCAGGTACCGGGCCGCATCGTCGCTCGCCTGTTCGATGTCGCTCGCAAGGCCTCGAGGGTTGCGCGCGAGCGAGAGCATCGTCCCTGTCTCCTTCCCGCTGAACGAAGCTCCGTGCAGTGTTTCGTTGTCCGGCTTCGATCCGGCCAGAAGAAGCGCGAAACGGACGATCCGGGGGTTTGCGCCCGTCGCGGTGAGCAGATCCTGCCTGGTGTCGAGGTATCCGAGCGGTTCCGACTCCTCCGGCTCGGGGCCGACTCCCAGGAAGCGCTCGAGGGCCCCGCGCCTCGCCATCGCGAGAAGCGCCGCTCCCGCTCCACGCTGCTCCTCCGCTGCGATCCTCAGTTCCCGCCAGACTCGCTCGCGCGAGACGCAGGCGATTGCGCCGCCCTCGATTGCCTCGCTGACGAGACGATCGCTCTCTCTCTCCCATGCGAGTCCGAGCCGCGCCGAAAGGCGAATTCCCCGGAAGATGCGTGTCGGGTCGTCGACGAAGCTCCGCGCGTGCAGCACGCGTAGACGGCCGTGCTCGAGATCGTCGACGCCGCCCGTGGGGTCGACGATTTCCCACGACTCCAGATCGAGAGCGATCGCGTTGGCGGAGAAGTCGCGGCGACGGAGATCTTCGCCGATCGACGCCGGCTCGACGAGCGGCAGAGCGCCGGGCCGCGGGTAGCGCTCCCGTCGCGTCGTTGCGATGTCGAGCTCCTCCCCACCGGGGAGCAGCGCCTTGAAGGTCAGGAACTCCGAGAACGGGCGCAGAGCCGCGCCTGCAGCGTCGGCGAACGCGCGTGCCGTCGCTTCCGTATCGCCCTCGACCGCGAAGTCGAGGTCCCGCATCGGCGCGCGCAGCAGCAGGTCCCGCACCGGTCCGCCCACGAGAAACGCGCGCGCGCCTGCCTGGCGAGCCGACGCGGCGAGCGCGGTCAGCAGCGTGAGATGGCGCTCTTTGAGCGAGTCGCGGCCGAGCATCACCCCGACACCTCCGCGTACGCCGCGAGCAGTGCCTCCCGCCGCCGCGCGGGGCGGAATCGCTCCCGGATCTCCGAGGCAGCGGCTCGAAACGGCAGCGATCGCTCCGGTTTGAAGAGCATCGTCACGATCGCGTGCGCCAGTTCGTTCGGGTCCTTCCCCGGGCAGAGTGCGGCGGCGCGCCCGTCGTTGGTTCGTCGTCGGTTCGCGGCGGTGCGCGTGGCGACGACCGGCACGCCGAGGGCGATCGCCTCGCAGACCAGCCCGTCGAGGTCGTCCTCGTCGTCGGCGGGATCGACCCAGAGGTTCAGGGCAGACATCGCTGACGCCGACGGTGGTGCGTCGAACAACTGCCAGTCGACGTCGTCACGAAATCTGTGGATGCGGGCCCGGGTGAGGTCGCAACGCGACGCGATCGTGCTTCCTCGCTGCAGGGTCCCGATCGTCGGGTGCGCGAGCGGCGCCGTCGCTGCCGGCGCATGGAAGAACTCTTCGGCGACGGGCTCCGGGACCTCGTCGAACAAAGCCTTCGAGCGGCCGCGGGGCCGACGCCCGAGCAGTGTGCGGCTGGCCTCCAGAGCCCGGTCGGCGAGCCAGGGCGCGCCGGCGGCCGTGATCAGCGACTGAGGGACAGGGCCGGTTCCGTAGACGTGCAGGAGTGTGGGGGAGAACTCGCGCAGCTCTCTCGCGAGCTCGCGCTCGGGCACGGAGCCCGGCGCGGCCGGGCCGCGGCCCGCCAGCGTCCAGGACGACTCTGCCGGCCCGCTGCCGGCCTCGCAGTCGAGCCGAAAGCACTTCATGTCGTATCCCGAGAACGACGGGAGCAGCACTCGCGCGACGCGCATCGAATCCCATGGTAGACCCAATCGGCGCCACGACGCAGGTCGCGGAGGCAGCTCTCCTTCAGGGCGAAACGGATGCCATCGTCCGGAAAGCGCTCGACTTACAGTAGAATCCCGAGAGCTGGTTCAACCCGATGGAAATAGGCGTCTGCACCCACCGAGAGGATCTTCTCGGCACGCTTGCCGGGCAGTGCCCGGGACACTCGTTCAAGAAGTGCGGGGATCGTGCCGACACTGCGGTGCTGATCGTCGATCACGCTTCGGGACAGGTTCCGTGCGCGGGTGAGGTTCTCTTCACGGTGCATCTTTCCGACGTGGAGCCGCGCGGAAGCGGAGCGAACGAGGTGTGGGTGACCGAGCACGAGATGCTCGAGCATCCACTCGCTGTGCTTGGCGCCGCCGAGCTCGTCGTCGGTCTGCGGCGGCAGGTGGCTGAGCTCGCGCAGGCGGCGGCAGCCGACGCGGAGATCCGCAGCCTGCTCGCGGAGCCGGACCTGGAGACCTTTTCGCGTCGTGTCTCTGAGTCGATGTCGCGGCACCTGCCGGTCACTGCGGGCAGCTTGTTTTTCTACGACCCGATCCGCGAGGCGTTCTATCTGGCCTACAGCGCCGAGGAGACCCCGCCCAGCGACGACGAGCTGACGCGCGAGCTGCTCGTGCGGCTGCACGACGAAGTGGGTCGGCCGCATCCGCATGTGCGGCTCGAATCGGCCGACCTCGAGGTACGGATCGCGCTCCCGATGCTGTCGCGCGAGGATCTGATCGGCGTGTTCATCGGACGCCTCGTGCCGGGCGCGCAGGTTACGGACCCCGCGCTCGACGCGGCCACGGAATACCTCGGCGCGATCATGCCGCTGATCGTCAATGCGCGGCAGTTCAGTCAGAGTCGCGAGCTGGCGATGCGCGACGATCTGACCAAGGCGTACAACCGCCGCTTCTTCGAGAGCTACCTGGACGAAGAGATCGAGCGCACGCGGCGCTACGGGTCCGTGTTCAGCATCATCTTTCTCGACCTCGACGACCTGAAGAACATCAACAGCTCCCACGGACACCTCACCGGGTCGCGGGTGCTGCAGGAGGTCGCCAAGCGGATTCTCTCCGCGGTGCGCACGATCGACAAAGTCGTGCGGTTCGGCGGCGACGAGTTCTGCATCATCCTGCCCGAGACCGACAAGGACCAGGCGATGAGCGTCGCGATGCGCGCCCGCAACTCGATGTCGTCGACCACGCTGGAGATCGATGACACGCTCGAGGTCAGGATCACCGCAAGTTTCGGGATCGCCACGTATCCCAACCACGCGTTGAGCAAGGACGGCCTCATCCGCCAGGCCGACGAAGCGATGTACCGGGTGAAATCGACGACGAAGAACGCCATCGGCGTGGCGGGAGACTTCCAGCCGAGCCGCACCGGAACCGGGGAGTGATTGGGGGCGCTCCGGAGCGAACTTCGCTGCACGCCCTCCAACCAGCCGAAATGTCCGACGACCTCACGATCCAGGGCTCTCTCTCCGAGACGACCGTTCCCGACCTGTTCCGCACGATCATCCGAAGTCGCGAGAACGCGGTCGTGTCGGTCGCCGGGGACTTCCGACAGGACTCGTTCTACTTTCGGGACGGCCACCTCGCCTTCGCGTCGAGCACGTCGACGGATCTCGGGCTTGCGGACGTGCTCCTCGTCGCCGGGGAGATGAACCTGGGCCAGTATCGAACCGTCACGGAGCGGGCGGGGGTGTCGCGCCGTGTCCCGGATGTGATTCTCGAGCTCGGCATGATGAACCGGGAAGAGCTCTCGCGGGCGATGGAGCTCCAGATCACGAGGATCGTGAACGATGCGATCACGCTCGCGTCGGGCGAGTACACGATCGAGTTCCTCGAGGATTTTCCTTCCGAGGTGACGACCGTCTCGATCGAGTCGGACAAGATGATCCTCGCGGCGATCGGCAACGTCGATCGCTGGAGCGTCGTCGAGCGAGGGATCGGCAGCGTCGATCGCATGGTGCGCCAGGCCGCCGGTGCCGATGCACGTGCCTTCGCGCTCGACCTCACCGAGGCGGAAAGCCACGTGTTCGGCATCGTTTCCGAGCCGGTCTCGGTCGCGACCGTTTGCGAGCGGAGTTATCTGCCGAACTTCGTCGTGTGCCGGACGGTGTGGGCTTTGCTCGTGGCCGGGCTGCTCGAAGACGTTCGCGACTCCGCGGACGAGGCGGGCGACGAGCGCCGCGAGATCCTCGCAACCGAATACGAGCTCGAAGGCGAAGTCGAGCGTTACAACACCGTGTTCGAAGATCTTTTCGGAGTCGTCTTCCAGCGTATCGGCGACTACTCCTTCGATTTCGTCGATCGCGTCGTCTCGCGCGTATCGCCGCAAAACGCCGCCCTGCTGCAAGGGATGAGCATGGTCAACGAAGGCCGGGTCGACGTCGACCAGCTCCTCACGAATCTCTCGGCAGCGAGCCCCCACGAGAAGCGCCAGATCGTTCAGGACCTGATGAACGAGCTTCTTTACGGCTGGGTTCTCGAGATCCGAACCGAGTTCGGGGACCAGCTCGACGCCGCGGTCGCGACCGCGCAGCAGAAGATCAGGAAGCAATGAGCCGGAGCCCGTCCCGATGAGATCGTTCCTTGCCGCAGTGGTAATCGCCCTGCTCGCGCTCCCCGCGAGCCTCCTCCTCGCCGAGTCTCCCAAGGGAGAGTGGGATGCGATCGAGGCGGACTACAAGTGGCTCGATACGCTCCGGAGGTCGGCGGCGCCGCTCGATGCGACCGCGCCGAGGAAGCAGCGCATCGAGGACTACCTGCAGAACGAGCGCAAAGTCGAGCCCGTCTACGCCAGGTTCATCGAGAGGCTCGAGACCTACTACCAGAAGACCGGCGATCCTCGCGCGGCGTCGCTCTTCGCGAAAGAGAAGATCCGGATCGGCGACGGCTACATGGAGATCCTCGCGCGCTACGACCGAGCGATCAACATGTACCGCGCCGCACTCTACGTCGATCCGGACAACGAAGAGGCGAAGCGCAAGCTCGAGCTCGCCGAAGCCCGGCGCTACATCGACACCGACGGGTTTGCGAAATTGAAGTCGGGAATGCGTGAGCTCGAGGTGCAGGCGGTGGTCGGTGTGCCCCGAGAAGACTGGATCCGGCAGAAAATCGAGGGCGCGCGCGTTTTCTCCGTCTGGATCTACCCGCGCCGCGACGGCGGTGCCGCGGCCGTCTACTTCGAGGGTGGCGTCGTCTACCATACGAATTGGGACGCCGCGCCGGCACCGACACCGGTACGGGAAAAAGATGCGGCTGACTGACGGGAGGGCGTGAGAAATGGAAGACCAGCAGCTGAACGACGATTCGCACTACGAGATCTCACTTACCGCGACACAGGCATTCGTGGCGTTCGTGCTGCTCCTGCTCTCGCTCGCGGCATCGTTCGCGTTCGGCGTGATGGTCGGGCGGGGACAGCTCGACCCGGAGGCCGCGAAGGTCGCTCGGGACGCGGACACGACTCAGATCACCGAGCGGGCGATGCCGGCGACCACCGAGGAGAGCGCTCCGGTCGAGCCCGTCGTTGAGACGGCAGCACCGGAAGCCGCCACCGAGGCGGGCGACGAGATCGAGATCAAGCCCGCCGCTACTGCCGCGACGCCCGCGCCGGTCGCGACGGCAACCGCTCCTCCGGCCCAGACGGCGACCTCCCCGGCGGTGGCTGCGCCCGTGACCGCGCCCGCGACGACCGGCCCCGTCTACGCTCAGCTGCTGGCGACCGGCGACGCGAAGCGCGCCGAGACTCTCGCGGCGCAGTTGTTCGACGCAGGCTTCACCACCGCGTTCGTCGATCGGGTGAAGGGCGAGAAGGGCACGATCCACCGTGTGAGGGTTCGATTCAGGAGCGATGCGGACGCAAGGGCCGCAGTGCCCGCGCTTCAAAAGTACACCACCGAGAAGGTGCTGGTGACGACGAAGTAGACGAGCGTCGCCAACCGGCGAAAGCTCGCGGCGGCGCAGGAACCGCCGCGACGGGGGAGAGTCTTCATGCCGAAGGGCCGCACGACGACACCGCAGATCGAGACGCTGCGCAAGGCGCAGAAGAAGAAGAAATCGACCGCCGACCCGGCCGAGGTGCTCGACAGGGCGATTTACCACCTCTGGGAAACGATCAACGATCTCGAGGAGATCCAGCCCGAAAGGGTCGAGCACTTCCGCGTCTCGATCTTCGGCAGTTCGCGAATCCGCAGAGGCGATCCGGTCTACGACGAAGTGAAGAAGCTCAGCTACGAGCTCGCACACAAAGGCATCGATATCGTGACCGGTGGCGGCCCCGGCCTGATGGAGGCCGCGAATTCAGGGGCGGTCGAAGGTCAGATCGATAGCAAGGCGCGCTCGTTCGGGCTCCCGATCCACATGCCGAGCGAGGAGCAGATGAACCCGTTCGTCGATCGGGTCTTCCGGCACCGGACGTTTTTCTCGAGGCTTCACCATTTCGGGAGGCTTTCATCGGCGTTCGTCGTCTTTTCAGGCGGTATCGGAACGTGCCTGGAGGCGTTTCTGGTCTGGCAGCTGCTCCAGGTACGGCACATGAAGGCGCATCCGTTCATTCTCGTCGGCGACATGTGGCCGGGACTGCTCGAATGGATGAAACAGACGATGGGCAAGCGCGGTTTAGTAGGGCCGAACGACCTCGACCTCGTCACGGTCGTGGACAGCGCGGACGATGCGGTCCCGGTGATCCTCGCGTCGTTCGACCAATTCAGGAAGGAAAAAGAGAATGATCAGCGAGCAGCAGGTACTCGACGCCCTGCGAGAAGTAAAGTTTCCCGGCCTAAGCCGTGACATCGTTTCGTTCGGGTTCGTGCGCGACGTGCGCATCGAAGGCGCCAACGTGGCGTTCACCCTCAAGTTCTCCACCGAGAACCCGCAGGTTGCGGAGCAGATCGAAGCGCAGTCGCGCGCGGCCGTCGCCCGGCTTCAGGGCGTAGCGGGCGTCGACGTCACGGTCGACGTCGGCTCGCGCGCGGGCGCCGGCGCAGTCGCGGCCGGGCCGATGCGTTCCCTCGAAAAGGTGAAGTACCTGATCGCCGTGGCGTCGGGAAAGGGTGGCGTCGGCAAGTCGACCGTGTCGACGAACCTCGCGCTCGCGCTCGGGAAGCTCGGCCTGAAGGTCGGGCTGCTCGACGCCGACATCTACGGACCGTCGCAGCAGATGATGCTTGGCATCGAGGGCCGGCCGCAGATCGACGAGGTGGACGAGAAGATCATCCCGATGGAGCGCCATGGCGTGAAGACGATGTCGCTCGGCCTCATCACTGATCCCGACACCCCAGTCATCTGGCGCGGGCCGATGGTCATGAAGGCGCTCGAGCAGTTCCTCGTCGACGTGAAGTGGGGCGAGCTCGACTACCTCATCATCGACCTGCCTCCCGGAACGGGCGACGCGCAGCTCACCATCACGCAGAAGGTGCCCCTGACGGGCGCAGTCATCGTGACGACCCCGCAGGACGTCGCGCTCATCGACGCGCGCAAAGGGCTGGCGATGTTCCGCAAGGTCAACGTCCCCGTGCTCGGCATCATCGAGAACATGAGTTTCTTCATCTGTCGCCACTGCGGCGAACGCGAGGAG
>JAMPYE010000180.1 GCA_023700825.1 Thermoanaerobaculia bacterium
AGCTGCTCTGCCGGCACGAGCTCGCCTCGGGCGCTCGAGATCACCCCGAGGATGTTCCTCGTGTAACCGTGCGCGGGCGCGAGTGGCATCTTCTCGAGAATCCGAATCGCCTCGAGGCCCGATCGCTCGGCCTCGCCGAAGTCGCCCTTGTCGATGTGGATCCAAGCCATCCGGTTCAGCATCTCGGCGACGTCGAGCGGCCTGGAGTGGCGCTGGAAAATCTGCATTGCGTTGTGGAAGTAGGAGAGCGCGGGGCTCCACTCGCTCCGCCTGGCGAGCACCTTACCGATCTTCTTCATGATCTCGGCCGAACCGAGATCGCCTTCGGGCTCCTCGCGATTCACCTGGACGCTCTTGAGCAGGAACTGGTAGACCTGCATCGCGCCGCGGAGGTTGTTGCAGCGGAAGTACGCGTCGCCGAGACGCTCGCGAATCTCCGGTTTCCGCTGCTCTTCGCCGGAGATGTCCATCAGTTCGAGAGCGACCCGGTAGAACTCGGCCGACTGCTCGTACGCGAGCGCGACCGCCGCCTGCTCCGCGGCCTTGATGGAGTAGTCGATCGCACGCTCCGGCTCGAGCCCGCGCGCGAAGTGATACGCCACGAGTCCGAGCAGCTCCGACGCCCCTTCGAGATAGAGCGCCTCGAGATAGGCGCCGGCACGCGTGTGCGCGATCGATCGGCTCCTCTCCGTCGTCGCTCCGTAGATGCTCTCGCGCAGGCTGACCTGCGGGAAGCGGAAACCCGAGTCGTTAGGCAGCTCGTCGAGAAGGCCGAGATCGACGAGCTCTCGCACGAGCCGGTACGTCTTCTCCGGCTCACGCTCCGTCACGCGGGTCAGCAGCTCCACGTCGAACTGCTCTCCGAGCACGGAGGCCTGGCGCAACACCTCGCGCTGGTCCTCCGAAATCGACTCGAGACGCTCGCTCCAGATCGCGCCCGCACCACCCGGAATCCGCAGCCCCTGGATGCGGTCCATGTCGATGTCCCAGCCGCTTCCGGTCGAGCGGATGTACTCGTGCGCGATGAGGTAGTCCACGACCCTTCGGATGTTGAGCGGAGAGCCGCCAGACTCCCACATCATCCAGCGGACGAATTCGTGCGTGAGGTTCGGATCCCCGAGCAGCGCCTCGACGTTCTCGCGGACCATCTCCTCGGAGAGAGGCTTGAGCGGGATGATCCGGATCCCGTGATCGCGGGCCCGTTCCTCCCACGCCGCCGCCGAGCGCGATACCGCTTCCTCGAGCGTCGTCTCCGAGGATCGTTCCGTGGTCAGCGTGCCGATGACCACGAGACCGGAGCTGCGAGCCTCGCCGACAAGGAACGTGAACAGCTCCGCGGTCGACGGATCGGCCCACTGCAGATCCTCGACGACGAGCACGAGCGCCGATCCGGACGAGCCGACGTTCAGGAATCCGTGGAAGTCCTGCATCGACTGTACGAGGCGGTTGTAAAGCCGGAACTTCTGCCCCTGCTCGTCGACCGACTCTTGTCCGGGACCGAGGATCGGGTGCAACATCTGCCGGATCTCGACCGCGGGATCCGCGTTAGGGTTCACGGCCGTCAGCATCTGCTGGAAGATCTCGAAGAACGGCGCGTAAATCGTCTTCCGGTTGACCGGGCAGCGTCCCGTGAACACGCGCGCTCCCTCGAGCTGCGCGCGAAGCGTCACCTCGCGGATGATGCTCCCCTTGCCCATCCCTTCGGAGCCGGCGACGATGATGCCGTCGCCTTTGCCGTCGCGGGCGGACGTGACGAGCTGCATTACGTCGCGAACTTCGGCCTCGCGCCCGATCAGCGGCGCGCGATGCAGCTCGGCCCGGCTCGCCAGCTCGCGCCACGGCACCTTTACTCCCGCTGCCTCGGCGACTTCGTGAAGCAGCGCGGCAGCCGACGGGAAACGGTACCGCGGGTCCTTCTCCAGGAGCCGGAGGATGATCCTCTCGAGTTTTTCCGGCACGTGCGGATTGATCGCCGAGGGGCGGCGGATCTCTTCTTCGAGATGCGATCGGATGATCTCGATCGGGGCCTTCCCGTAGGTGGGCAGCGCGCCGGTGATCGTCTCGTAAAGCGTCATCCCGAGCGCGTACTGGTCCGCGCGCCCGTCGACGCGGTCCTGCAGCAGTACCTCGGGGGCCATGTAATGCAGCGTCCCGCGTATCCGCCGGTCGAAAAGCTGCCGGCTCGACACCGCCACGCCGAAGTCCATGATCTTGACGTGGCCTTCACTGTCGACCAGCACGTTGGACGGCTTCAGATCGAGATGAACGATTCCCAGGTGATGAACGTGGTGAAGTGCAGAAGCGATCTGCAGAACCATGTCGTAGAGCGCTTCCCAGTTGTGGCCATCGAACGATTCCGTCACGCGCCGGCCGGGGAAGTACTCCATCGTGAAGTAGGGAAAGCGGTCGTCGAGGAGCCCGAAGTCGAACACCTGCACGATGTTCGGGTGGCTGAGGCCCGCGAGCGTCGTGAACTCGGTGCGAAAACCGAGGATCGCCTGCGATCCTGTGATCTCGTGACGCAGGATCTTGATCGCGGCATCGCGACGCGATACCGCGTCGAAAACCCGGTAAACGGAAGTGGTCGCACTCTCCTTGAGCACGGATTGAAGCTGGTACCGCGGAGGTAGTGCGGCGTCGTGGACTCGTTCTTCAGTTGGCATGTTTGGCGCGGCAACGCTCGCCGCTGTTCAGGTTTCCTGTCACGGTTCGGATACGGGGTTGACGAATACTACTCCACCCGACCCCGGGTGCGCCAAAGTTTGACCCACCTGGGTCGAATCTAAACGCGCAAGCTGGATTGGCGTTCCTGCACAAGGGACTCATAGCGTTCGGAAAGGCGTGACGTTAGAATCGCGGCGAACCTGCCGGGAATGACCGAGGAACTCGAAAAATTCGACCGATACCAGATCGTCCGCGTCCTCGGAAAGGGCGGGATGGGAACGGTTTTTCTGGCGAATGACGAATTACTGAATCGGCGGGTCGCGCTCAAGGTTCTCAACGAGTACGACCTCCCCGGGCAGGACCGGAAGTCACGGTTCGTTCGCGAAGCGCGGGCCGCAGCCCAGATCCGGCACCCGAACGTCGCCACGATCTACGAAGTCGGTGAGAGCTCGGGAAGCCGTCCTTTCATCGCGATGGAGTTCTGCGAAGGGCCGCCGCTGTCGCAGGTGATCCGGCAGGAGCCCGTCGATGCGCAGCGGTTCGTGAAGATCGCAAAGCAGATCGCTCTCGGGCTGGCGGCCGCCCATCGAAACGGCGTCACGCATCGCGACATCAAGAGCTCGAACATCATCCTGGAGGCGGGCGACACCGTGAAGGTGCTCGACTTCGGCCTCGCCAAGATCGACGAGGTGTCGAGCGACAGCCCGACGCACACGTCTCCGTCGGGCGCATTCTTCGGAACGCTCCCCTACCTTTCGCCCGAGCAGGCGCGAGGAGAGGAGGCCGACGCGCGTTCGGACCTGTTCTCTCTCGGGGTCGTCTTCTACGAGATGGCAACGGGTGTTCTTCCGTTCGAAGGCGACTCGGCCTTGAGCCTGCTCGAAGCGATTCGATCTTCGGAGCCGCGTCCGTTCGTCCCGATCGATCCACAGTTTCCACGCGACGCCGCCGAGATCATCGCGAGGCTGCTCCAGAAGCGTCCCGCCGACAGACCTCCCACCGCGGAGGACGTCGTCCATCAGCTCGCGGCTCTCGAAGAGAACTACCAGGATACTTCCCGGCTGTCCCGGCCCATCACTCGCACATCGGGGCTGCGCGTCACCACGCGGCCCACGATTCCTCTCGTTCGCAACTGGCTGATCTACGGGCTCGCGATCGCGGTGCTCGTGTTGCTCGGACTCCTGCTCTTTCGCGAACCGTCGGGATCGAGCCCGCCACCGGCGGCCGGTGCACCGACCACGCCGATCCGCTCGATGGCGGTGCTTCCGTTTCAAAACCTCTCGCAGGAGGCATCCGAGGAGTTCCTCTCGGTCGGGCTGGCCGACGCGCTGACCACGCAGCTGCAGCAGATCCCCGCACTCAGCGTCCGCCCGACGTCGGCGGTGCTCGAGTTTCACGGAAAGAACGCCGAGGTCGCCGATGCTGGAGCCCGTCTGAAAGTCGACGGTGTTCTCGAGGGCCGCTTCCTGACGGCGGGCAACACGGTGAGAGTCAGCCTGCAGCTTACGGATGCCCGCACCGGGTACGGGGTCTGGGCGGCGACGCTCGAAGGCAACCGTGACAATCTGATCGACCTGATCGACGACGTCGCCTCGACCACGAGGCGGGCGTTGCAGGAGAAGTTCGCGACCGAGCAGATCGTCGGGCGTTCGGAGCCGCGAACCGCGAACCCGAAGGCGTACGAGCTCTACCTCCGCTCGCGATCGCTGACCGGCTCGCACCTCGCCGACGACAACAAGGCGCAGATCGACTACCTGAAACAGGCGATCGAGCTCGACCCGCAGTTCGCCGCGGCGTATGCCGATCTCGGCATCGCTCTGTCCCTCGGGCAGGTCCGCGGATTCTCGGCCGACCCCGAGCAGTTCAATCGCGCGGAATGGTACGCGCGGCAGGCGGTGCGGCTCGACCCGAATCTCGCGGACGCTCATCTCGCGCTCGGCAGGACTCTGGTCCGGTTTCCGGAGCGCTTCCGCGAGGCGATTCGAGAGTGGCTCGCCGCGCTTCGCATCAACCCCAACGAGCCGCTCGCGCTGCATTCGATGATCGCTTACTTCACCTCGACGGGTGACATGCAGCGCGCGATCTGCGTGATCGACCGCTTCGTCGCGACCAATCCGACGTCGAGCGACGTCCGGACGCGCGGCTACTTCTTCGTGAACGTGATCGATCCCGATGCGGTGATGCGTCTGGCTCCGGACGCCCTGGCGTCGAAGGAGACCGAGCTCGCGGGCCACGACATGCTCTCGATCGCACACCTGCTGCGCGGTGATCGGGCCGCAGCCCTGGCGGAGGCAAACAAGGTGCTGGAGCTCGCGCCTGACCTCTATCTGGGCAAGAGCATGCAGATGCTGATCGCCGCCGACAAGGACGATCGTGCGTCCGTCGATCGCTGGGCCGAGTCGATTCGCGCGGACGCGGCGACGAACCACTACGCCGCAATCCGCGTCGCACTCGCGTACGCCCGGCTGGGCGATCGCGACAAGGCGATCGAGTGGCTCAAGGTCGCGCAGTCACTCGGCAATCACGGCTGGTACTTCCTCGTCCGCCATCCCTGGATGCAGACCCTCCAGAGCGACCCCGAGTTCCAGCAGATCATCGGGAACATGAAGGCCGATCTCGACGACGTCCGTGACGACGTGGTCGGCGTGTTCGAGCTCATCTGCCCGAGCGCGAAACGCTAGGCGCCGCTGCCTTCATACTGCTCGCCCGCCCCTTCAACCCCGCCAGGTCGTCTCCCGACCCGCTGCCTGCGTTGCCTGTGACCTCTGGCCTTTGGCCTGCTTCACTCACAGCGAGGCGCCGTGGCGTCTCCAGGCGCGCTGACCGCGCCCTTCTCGACGTCGAACATCCGCCGAAGCGCGCGCTCGGCCTTCACTCGGATCTCTTCCGGCACGATGACCTCGTGCTTGAGGTCGCGCAGCGAGTCCCTCACGTCCTCCAGCGTCGTGACCTTCATGAACGCGCAAAGCTTGCAGCCCTTCACGAAGGTCTTGTCGGGAACTTCCATCGCGAGACGGTCCGAAAGCCCGCACTCCGTGACCACGAGGTAACGCTCCGCGGCGTTCTCTTTCGCGTAGCGGACCATGCCGGATGTCGAGAGGACCGCATCGGCGAGCAACGCGACGTCGCGACGGCATTCCGGGTGAACGAGAATCTTGAGCGAAGGATCGGCCTCGCGGATTTTCGTGATCTCCTCCGGGGTGATCTGCTGGTGCACGTAGCAGAATCCGTCCCACGGAATGACGTTCTTCTCGGGCACCTGCTCGGCCGCGTGGCGCGCGAGATTCCTGTCGGGCGTGAAGAGGATGTTGTTGCTGCTCAGCGAGCGCACGATCTTCGCGGCGTTCGCCGAGGTGCAGATGATGTCGGAGAGCGCCTTCACCGCGGCGGTCGTGTTCACGTAGCTGACCACCGCGAGGTCGGGATGGATCGCGCGAAGCGCGGCGATCTTCTTTTCGACGTCCACGGCGGGCGCCGAGTCGGCGAGCTGGCAGCCGGCCAGGAGATTCGGCAGCAGCACCGTGCGTGAGGGGTTGACGATCTTCGCCGTCTCCGCCATGAAGTGCACGCCACAGAAGATGATCACGTCCGCGTCGCGGACCTCGCTCGCCATGAGAGCGAGCTCGAGTGAGTCGCCGACGAAATCTGCGACTTTGAGGATTTCCGGACGGTAGTAGTTGTGCGCGACGACCACGGCGTTTCGATGTCGCTTGAGCTCGCGGATCTCGGAGTGGAGCTCCGTGATCTCCCGGACGTCCTCCTGGGTGTATTCGAACGTCTTCACCCGTTTCAACTCTTCGAACAGTGTCGTCATCGCGGGACCAATCTCCTTCCTTACGGCGCTGCAGTGCGGAACAATAGCAGGCGAGCGTTCATTCGTCCCTCATGGAAGACGACGACCTGGAAGAAGGCGCCCCCGTCGAGATCCCGATCTCGGACTCGATCGACCTGCACGCATTCCTGCCGCGCGACGTGAAGAGCGTCGTTTACGACTATCTCGTGGAGGCGCGAGCACGTGGCTATCTCCAGGTGAGGCTCGTTCACGGGCGCGGGATCGGCGTGCAGCGCGAGATCGTACGTTCGCTCCTCACCGCGATTCCGTGGGTCATCGCCTTCTCCGACGCGGATCCCTCCGGAGGTGGATGGGGCGCCACGGTGGTTTCTCTCGAAGCGGACTCCCCGCGTGGTCCAGCCGAGCGACCCGACTTGGGGTAAACTTCCCGGAACTTCGATCAGAGGAAAAGAATGGTCCTGTTCAACCACGCCACGCGCGAAATGACCGCCAAGATCGTGTATTACGGTCCGGGCCTCTGCGGAAAAACGACGAATCTACTCGTCATTTTCGACAAGCTCGAGAGCGACAAGCGCGGGAAGATGCTCTCGCTCGCGACGAAGACCGATCGCACGCTCTTCTTCGACCTCCTCCCCGTCGACATCGGCAAGGTCGGGCCTTTCAACCTCAAGATCCAGCTCTATACGGTTCCCGGGCAGGTCTTCTACAACGAGACGAGGAAGCTCGTTCTCAAGGGCGCGGACGCCGTCGTCTTCGTCGTCGACTCGCAGCCGTCGATGGTCGACTCGAACCGCGAGAGCTTCGAGAACCTGATCGAGAATCTCGAGCAGAACCAGATCGACTCGAACGAGATCCCCATCATCATCCAGTACAACAAGCGCGACCTTCCGGGAGTGCTTCCCGTCGAGCGCCTTCAGGAGGATCTCGGCTTCGAGGGATTCCCGTACATGGAAGCATCCGCCCTCAAGGGTGACGGCGTGATGGAGACCATGAAGCTCGCGACCAAGGTCTGCGCGAAATACCTGATGAACAAGGTCTCGGGCAAGCCGCTGAAGAAGCGCGAGACTCCGTGGGAGGCGCCGAAGCCTGGCTCGTCGGCCCCTCGCGTCAGCGCGGCTGCCCCGGTTCCGATCGCGATGGACGACCCTCTCGCCGCGGAGCCGATCCCCGAGGAGCATCCGTTCACGTCGTCGGCCCCGCTGGAAGCTCCCGAGGAGTTCGCCTCGCCGTTCCCCGAGACCGAGAGCGAGTACGAAGGCGTCGAGGAGGTCAGCCTCGAGCAACTGCTCGAGGGCAGGGAGCGGCCCGCGACGATGTCGGGCAACATCGCGGTCCCGCTGTTCGAGGAGCCTGCAGAGGTTCTCGAGGAAATCGAAGAGGTCGAGGAGATCGAAGAGCTCGAGGAAATGGAGCCCCCGATCGCCGTGATGGAACCCGAAGAGGCGGTGGAGCCTGCCGTCGCCGGGGTGGAGCGCGATGAGGCGCTCGACCTCGGGAACGCGGCCGAAGAGGGCTCACTCGCCTCGGAGATGAATCAGCTGCGCGCGGAAGTCGACGCGATGCGCGAGGAGCAGCGACGAATCGTCGAAAGCCTCCAGCGGGTCGTTCAGGAACTTACTTCGCTGCTCCGCGGCTGAAGATACGAAGGAGATCTCGTCATGAAAATCGGCAGAACCGCGCTCGTTGTGTGTTTGCTCGCAACCCTCGCGTGTGGGCGCGAAAAGCAGTCCCCCGAAGAAATCAGCGACACGCTGAAA
>JAMPYE010000181.1 GCA_023700825.1 Thermoanaerobaculia bacterium
CGATCTGTGCTTACTGGATTCTCGATTCTGCGTTCTGACTTCTGACTTCCGGGTTCGATCCTCACGCTCGCCGGCTCTGCGTCTGCTCTCCAGCTTCCCGGGTCTGCTCCAGAACCCTCGCCCCGCTTCTGTCGTATCCCAATTCACGATCTCGTTGCCTCACGGCTTTGCAGGTTGGCGTAAGATCGAGCGAATCCGCAGCGACGCGGCACGGGAGAGTGGATGCAGCTGACACCGACGCTGTTCGAAGAGCTTCAGGCGATCGAGAAGATCGCGCCACGCGCGGCCTCGGCGCCGCGACGCCGCGCCGAGACGATTCGCGAGGTGCTCTCCCGCCACATCCCGTTCTCCCGTATCGCCGTCTATCTCGACGACTCGCAACGCGGCGAGCTCGTGCTCGTCGCGGCGACCGAGCAGTCGGGGATGCCCGAGGCGATCGAGCGGCTGTGCGTGGTCCGCGATCCCGAATCGGTGCTCCGGCAGTGTGATCCCCTCGCAGACCAGGTCGTCCCCCTCATGTCGTCGAAAGAAGTCTTCGGCGCGATCGTGCTCGGCGGCGGCAAGCAAGAGTCGATGGACGAGAACGGCCGCTCGAGCCTTCGCGCCCTCGGGGCGTATCTCTCCGCGCTGCTCGCCGCAAGCCGTCTTGCCTCCGAAGTTCGCGACGGCGACTTTCAGATGCGGCTGCATCTCTGGGAGCTCGAGTCGCTCTACGACATCGGCCTGTCGATCGCCTCGATGCTCGACATGGGCCAGCTCGGCGACGAGATTCTCGTGCGGACGATGTCGCTGGTGAACGCACGCCGTGCCGCGCTCTATCTCCGCCAGGGAACGCGTTTCGGGCTTCACCAGGCGTTAGGCGGTGCGCGCGCGCAGTTTCTCGACGACGAGTTGAGCGCCGACCACGTCAGGACTCTCCTCGAGGTCGGCGAGCCGATTGCGTTCGAGAAAGGGGCCGACTGCATCTTCCCGGGATGTGAGACGCTCGTCGCGATGCCGATCCGCTCGTCGGGCGGCGAGGTGATCGGCGTGCTCGCCGCCGCCGACCGCGAGTACCGCGACGGCTCGGTCGGCGGATTCGAGGAGGGCGAGTTGCGCCTTCTCTCGCGATTCGCGAACCAGGTTTCGATCGCCCTCCAGAACGCGCGCCTTCACCGCGAGGCGCTCGACAAGCAGGCGATCGAGCGCGACCTCGAGCTCGCCGGCTCGATCCAGAGCAACATTCTTCCGCGCAGCCTGCCGGCGACGGAGGGCTACGAGATCGCCGTGCTCCACAACCCCGCGCGTCAGCTGGGTGGCGATTACCACACCTTCTTCGAGCGTGAAGGCGTGATCTCGGCGTGTGTTGCCGACGTCTCGGGCAAGTCGGTGCCCGCAGCGATCCTGGTCTCGGCGCTTCACGCGGCGCTTCAGCTTCTCTTTCACGAGGAGCGCCCGCTGGGCGAGATCGCCGAAGAGCTCAACCGGCACATCCACCGCTGGTCGTCGGAGTCGAAGTTCATCACGCTCGTCATTGCGACGATCGACCGGCGCGCGGGCGAGATCCGCTACGTGAACGCCGGGCACAATCCCGCGTTCATCGTGCTCGACGGCAGGGTCGAGACGTTGCATTCTCACGGGCTTCCGATCGGAATCCTCGGCGCGAGCCGTTACGAGGCGCAGACGCGCCCGTTCCCCGCGGGCTCGCTGCTCGCGCTCTACAGCGACGGCATCACCGAAGCGAACAACGTCGCCGAGGACGAGTTCGGCACCGGGCGGCTGACCGACATCCTCACCGCAAACGAACGGAAGAGCTGTTCCGCGATCCGCGACATCATCCGCGACGAAGTGCGCGTGTTCGCCGGCGAAGCGCCGCAGTACGACGATCAGACGGTCGTGCTGGTGAGGACGAGCTAGGCCGGGACGCGACGCCGCTTCGTTCTGGCGTGAGCGATGTGGCGCAGGCACTCCTGCCTGCGCGTCGCCCAAGGCGACCTGGTCATGGTGCAGCGGCACGGAATGTCGTGCCCTCCGATCGAAGCAATGCATCGTTAGGGCGGCGCTACGCGCCGCGCGCAGGCAGGAGTGTCTGCGCCACATGGCTTCGCGCCGCTCGACGAGGTCAGCCCTCGAACTTCGGCGTCCTCTTCTCGTAGAACGCGGCGATCCCCTCGGTCGCTTCGCCAGAGGTGAACGCGGCGAGCTGGTGCTCGATCTCCATCGAGAGCTGATCGGGGAGTGATTGCCACTCCGACGCATGAACGGCGCGTTTGATCCCCTCGATGGCGATGCGCGGGCCGTCGACGATGGCCTGCGCGAACGCCCGCGTCTCCTCCACGAGCCGATCCGCCGGCGTCATGCGATCGATCATGCCGATCTCCAGAGCCTCGCGCGCCTCCACCGAGCGGCCCGTGATCATGAGCTCCATGGCGCGTCCGCGGCCGACCAGGCGCGGGAGAAACCACGTGCCGCCCCAGTCGGGGTGGAGTCCGATCTTCACGAACGATTGAGCGAACTTCGCGGTCTCCGATGCGATCCGGTAGTCGCATGCGAGCGCGAGATTGCAGCCGGCGCCTGCGGCGATGCCATTCACGGAAGCGATCACGAGATGCCGCATCGCGCGGAGCCTTCCGACGATCTCGCCTCCCGCCTCGAGCAAGCCACGGAACGAGGCGACGTCGCCCGACCGTTGAAGCCCGCTCATGTACTCGACGTCACCACCCGCGCAGAACGCGCGGCCGACGCCGGTGATGACGACGGCGCGGAGAGTCTCGTCGTCGGCAACCTCGTCGAGCACGGCGATGAGGTCCTCGCGCATCGTCCCGGCGAAGGCGTTGAGCTTGTCGGGGCGGTTGAGCGTGATCGTCGCGATGCCGGACGTGCGTTCGAGGAGGATTTCGTTCATGTCGGGCTCCCGGCGCGGAGTGTACCTAGGATGCAAGGCGGGAGGCGATAGGCGAGAGGCGATGGGCCGACTTGCCGGCCAACGCAGGCATCGATGTGGCGCAGACACTCCTGTCTGCGCGCGGCGCGAAGCGTCGCCACGACCTCTCCAGGTCGCTGCTTCCGGTCGCCTCCGGCGACGCGCAGACAAGAGTGTCTGCGCCACACCGCCCGCTCATCGCCTCGTCGCCTTTCGCCTCCCGCCTTCCCGCAGAATTTCTCGGTCAGCCGCGTTCGTTGGACAATATGGCCATGGCAATCAGGGGCGCGACTCTCGAAGAAGCGCTCCACGCCCGCACGGCTGAGAGCCGCGAGCTCGTGGAGAAGCTCGACGGCGGAGCGATACGCTGCGTCGCCTGCGGCCACCGCTGCCGCATCCAGCCGGGCCACGCCGGAGTCTGCAGGATCCGCTACAACGACGGCGGGAAACTGATGGTGCCGCGCGGTTACGTCGCTGGGATCGCGGTCGACCCGATCGAGAAGAAGCCGTTCTTCCACGCGTATCCCGGGTCGAACGCGCTTTCCTTCGGGATGCTCGGCTGCGACTACAAGTGCGGCTACTGCCAGAACTGGATCACGTCTCAGTCGCTCCGCGACCCGGTCGCAGGGACCGAGCCGCGCGACATCGAGCCGGAGGAGATCGTCCGCCTCGCGAAGAAGCACGACGCGCGAGTGCTGACCTCTACCTACAACGAGCCGCTCATCACCTCCGAATGGGCCGTCGAGGTCTTTCGCCTGGGGAAGGGGGAGGGGCTCGCCTGCTCGTACGTGTCGAACGGCAACGGCACTCCGGAAGTGATCGACTACCTCGCGCCGTGGCTCGACCTCTGGAAGATCGATCTGAAGGCGTTCGACGAGACGAGCTACAGGAAGCTTGGAGGCCGGCTCGGCGCGGTGCTCGACACGATCCGCGAAGTTCACCGGCGCGGGATCTGGCTCGAGGTGCTGACGCTCGTCGTGCCCGGCTTCAACTCCTCGGACCAGGAGCTCACGAACATTGCGGAGTTCGTCGCGAGCGTCGACCCGCGGATTCCATGGCACGTGACGGCGTTCCACCAGGACTACAAGATGACCGCGAACGACGACACCGACGCGGGAACCCTGATGCGCGCCTGGAAGATCGGTCGCCGCGCAGGGCTCCACTACGTCTACCCGGGCAACATCCCGGGAGTGTTCGGGGATCTCGAAGGAACGCACTGCCCCTCGTGCGCAAAGCTCGTCGTCGGTCGCGTCGGCTTCCGCGTCACCGCCTACCGGCTTCGTGACGGCTGCTGTCCCGACTGCGGCGAGCGCATCCCCGGGCTCTGGGCCGAGCCGGGTGGCAACAGCGGACGGCCGCGACCGGTGTGATGTGGAGTGCGAAAGGGAAGCTCCGGCGAGGATTTTAGACCAGTATTAGGCGGGCGCTTCGCGTCCGCGAGGAAGTGCGCAAGCTGCGCTTGCGCACTCCACATGCCTCAGAGTGATCGGTCCCGCCGGACGACGTTCCTCACCCGTGACGGATGTTCATGATGTCGCCATCGGCGACGACGTAGCTCTTCCCTTCGAGACGCCAGTGTCCCGCTTCCTTCGCCTTCGCGAACGAGCCGCCGGCGGCGATGAAGTCGTCGTAGTGCACGACCTCTGCGCGGATGAACTTCGCGTAGAAGTCGGAGTGGATGACGCCGGCCGCCTCCTGGGCGGTCATGCCGACGCGGATCGTCCAGGCGCGGCACTCGTCTTCGCCCACCGTGAGGAACGACTGGAGGCCGAGGAGCGCGTAGGCCTCGCGAATGAGCGTGTCGAGCGCCGATTCCTCAATGCCGTACTCGTCCATGAAGACGCGCGCCTCCTCGCTCGACAGCGCCGAGATCTCCATGTCGATCTTGCCGAAGAAGCCGAGCACGCGGGTGCGAAGACCCGCCTTTTCGGCGGAGATGAGCGCGACCTCCTCCTTGAGCATCGGCTGCTGCGTCTCGTCGAGATTCAGTGCGATGAGCATCGGCTTCAGCGAGAGCAGCTGATAGGTCTTGAGGACGTGCAGCTCTTCCTTCGACAGTTCCTCGTTGCGCAGCGGTCGTTCCTGCTGCAGCCACGCAAGGCACTTCTCGAGCACGGGGAGCTCTTTCCGGAGCAGCTCGTCCTGCGCGCGGCCGAGCTGCTTGTGGATCTTCTCGATGCGCGGCTCGAGCACCGCCATGTCGGCGATGATGAACTCGGTGTCGAGCGTCGTGACGTCGCGCAGCGGATCGATCGTCTTGTCGGGGTGGGGCACCGAATTGTCCTGGAAGAGACGGACGACGTGGATCATCGCGTCGTTGGTCTTCACGGCCGAGAAGAAGCTCGTGGTGAACTGCGTCGTGCCGGTCGAGCCCTTCTTCAGGCCCACGACGTCGACGAAGTCGATCGTCGCGTGAACGGTGCTCTTCGGCTTGAAGATCTCCGCGCTCTTCTCGAGGCGCGCGTCGGGGATCTTCACGATCCCGTGGTGGGGATCCCCCTTGGACAGCGTTGCCGCGTCGAGTTTCGTTTTCGTGACTGCCTGAAAGAGCGTCGACTTGCCTGAGAAAGGGAGCCCGACGATTCCGATCTGCATGGTGAGAGATCCTCGCGAGGGGGACGGTATCGCAGGCGGGAGGCGAAAGGCGAGAGGCGAGGGAGGCGAAAGGCGATGAGCTGGCAAACGGTGAACGCTCCGATGGCTGCCTGCTCATCGCCTTTCGCCCCTCGCCCCACCTCCGGCTGGAGTTTTCGACCCACGCAGACTACGATGCGCTTCGCGGTCACCGCATGAGTGAGTTTGAGAAGGTCGCCGATGTCGCCGAGCTCCCGGTCGGGAGCATGAAGGCGTATGTCGTCCGGGGTCGGAAGGTGGCGGTCTGCCACACGGCCCACGGATTTTTCGCGACCGACGACACCTGTCCGCACCGTGGCGGGCCGCTCAGCGAGGGGGACCTTCTCGGCGACGAGATCGTCTGCCCCTGGCATCTATGGTCGTTCAGGCTCGATACGGGAGCCAATCCCAACAGCCCGCCCGGTGGAGAGATCCGGGTTTGCACGCACGAGGTTCGCGTCGAGGGGGATGCGATCCTCGTGCGATTGACGAGAGAGGACAACAAGTGAATCCGAAACCATTGCGGCACATCGATCTGCACTCCGAGGCGGGGCGCCTCGAGGCGCTGTATCGCCAGATCGACGAGCCGCGCGGAGTTGCGGTCGTCTGCCATCCCCATCCGCTGCACGGCGGGACCCTGCACAACAAGGTCGTCTTCCGCGCGAGCCGCGGCCTCGAGCGGGAAAACGTCGCCACCCTCCGATTCAACTTCCGGGGCGCCGGCACGAGCCAGGGACGGCACGACAACGGTCAGGGAGAACAGCAGGACGTCGAGGCCGCGATCAACTGGCTTCAGGCCCGGCACAAGGACGCGAGGCTCTTTCTCGCCGGCTTCTCGTTCGGCGCGTGGGTCGCGAGCCGCGTCGCGTGGGCGCGAGACGACGTTGCGGCGATGGTGCTCATCGGTTCTCCCGTCAACAAGTACGACATGGACTACATCCGCCACGCCCCGCAGCCGATCCTCTTCCTTCAGGGCTCGGAAGACGAGTTCGGGGAGGTCGACAAGCTCGCGAAGATCGTCGAAGGCTGTCGCAACGCCGAGTTGATCGTCGTCAACGGCGCCGACCATTTCTTCAAGAACCAGGTGGAGATCGTCGAGGAAACGGTTGCCGAGTGGATCGCGGAAGTGTTAGGCAAAAAATAGTCCTGAGTCCTGAGTACTGCAGTCGAAATAGAGACTAGTTGGGTTGAGGAAGAGGGACGCCAACGCCGGTGAGTGCTTTTCTCGTTGCTTCCTCTTCCTTGGAAGGTTTCAACCCGGAGCACTCAGGACTCAGCACTCAGCGCTCAGGACTTACTTGAGCGACTTCAGCCGCAGTTTCGCTTCGCCGTTCTCCGGCTCCATCGAGATCACGTCTTCGTAGCAGGCTCGTGCACGGGCGGAGAGGCCGGCGCCGCGGTAGAGGTCGCCCAGCGTGAGGATCGCTTCGGTGTGGTTGGGGTTCGACGAGATCGCGCGCTGCAGGCTCTCCATCGCGTCTCTCTGCCATTTCTGGTTGGGGTTGCGCTGCTGGCAGGTGCCGAGCAGGAACCACGCGTCGGCGAAGTCGGGGACGTAGTTGACGCTCTGCTTGAGGAGCACGACGGCGCCGTAGTAGTCGCCCGATACGATCAGCTCGCGCGCCTTCACCACGTTCGATTCCGCGATGCTGCGGCGAACCAGCATCCTGTGAACCGCGCGCGGATCGTTGCCGCGTCCCTGTGACATGAGGCGGTCGTATTCGGCGCGTTTGGCCGTGCTCGTCAGCACCTCGTGCGCCCGGTCGAGCACCTGGAGCGTCTCGTTGAGGACGGCTCGAAGGACGGGAGGGTAGCTCGCCGGCTCGAACAGCTTCCGCAGACGCTCGTAGTTGGCGACGATATTCGCCCGCGTCGCGCCCCTGGGAAGGTCGAGGATCTTGTAGTAGTCGCTCGACTGTGCGTGGCGGGCGAACGCGAAGGCTCGGAGCGAACGCTCGTCCGACGGGCCGAGCGCAGACATGATCGCGAGGTCGCGCTCGGAGCGCTCCATCTCCTCGGGGCTCTCTCGTTCCTCCTCCGGGCGCTCGACCTCGAAGGTTCCGAGGGTGAGCATCTCGATCACGACGCGCGCGGCGAGCGACGATTCGCGCGGGAACTGCTTGAGGAACTCGGCGATCGATTTCGGCTCGTCGAGCCCGGAGAGGGCTCGTCGCTCGGAGTCGTTGAGAGGCAGGATGTCGAGGTCGAAGCGAGGCTCGCGCGCCAGCCGGATCCGGCGAGAGGTGTCGCCCAGCGACCGCTTGAGGGCGAGCCCGCTCGTGATGCTTCGGATCCCGTCGAGGATGATCGCCGCGGACGAGGGGATGAAGATGCGGCGCTCGGGCTCGAGGGCCGTCCCCCCCTCCCACGCGCTCGTGCCCTCCTCGAGAGAGAACAGGGGCACGACGACCGACGCAGTCCACTCGCGCAGCAGCGGGCCGACCCGGTCGGTCGGCACGAGCCCCGAATCGAAGAAGCGGAGCGCGATGTCGGCGGGATCTTCCACCTGGAGTGACGCCGCCGCGTCGGGGGTGATGTGGCCGTTGCGCGCCAGGAACGACCCGAGCGAATTCTCTTTCGCGCTGGTCGTGGCGAGCACGAGATCTCCCTGCGACCACCAGAGGTCGGTCCGCGCGTGGTGCGAGACGAGCGTGAGGCGGCCGCTGTCGCGGTCGGCCACGATCGGTCCGATC
>JAMPYE010000182.1 GCA_023700825.1 Thermoanaerobaculia bacterium
ATCGGCCAGTTCGGGCGGGCGAGCTTCTGAAGCCGCCCCTCGATCTCCCGCCCGAACGCCAGGAGGTCTCTGCCAACCGCGGCGAGGCTCGAGCCCGGGAACCGTTCCTCGATTCGTCGCGAGAGTTGCTCCAGCGTCGCGACGATCCGGTCGGCGTCGAGCTCACGGTAGCCTGGCATGCGTGGAGTATACGGCCCGCGCGTGGAGTCTCGGAATTTAGAAACGGGTGCTGAGGTCGCGATTCAAGAAACGTGATCGACCTGCCCGGCCGAGGCCACTCTGCGTCGCTCGCGCGCATCGTCGTCCTTCGCTTCGCTTCCCAGAAACTGTCGGCTCTGAGTTAAGGGGAGGCTGTCGTCCTGAACGTAGCGAAGCGGAGTGAAGGACCTCGCAGGCTCCCGTGGTCATGCCATGGACCATGTACCGAAGGTCATGATTTCGGAAGCCTGCGAGGCCCTTCGCTTCGCTCAGGGCGACGAGTGTTCAGCTGCGTCAGTTTCTTCCCTCAGGCGCCGCGCACGCGGTGAGCCGCTCCGGACGACTACGCGTCCGCACGTCGCCATCTCCCTATGCTCACTTCCGCCGCTTCCACCGCTCGTGCATCCAGACCCACTGCTCGGGTACGCGGCGGATCTGCGCTTCGATGGCGCGGGTCATGATCGCGGTGAGCTCGACCGGATCGGTCTCGCGCGTGGTCTCGATCGGCTCGAGGTATCGCACGACCTGCATCCCGTCACGCCGCTCGATGAAGGCCGCGATTGCCATCGCCCCGGCACGTGCCGCGAGCCTCGCGGGGCCGGTCGGCGTGGGCGCCGGCTTTCCGAAGAACTCGACGTCGGCGTTCTCGGCGTCGATGTTCTGGTCGATGAGAGCGGCGAGGATTGCTCCGCGCTTGAGCGTCTGGAGGATTTCCTTCGCGGCCGCGGCGCTCCCGCGCCCGATCGATTTCACTCCGTGCTGCGCTCGCGACCGCACGACGAACTCGTTGATTCTCGGATCGTAGATGTCGCGCGCGATCGTGTTCATCTCGAACCCGCCGAGGGCGATCGACGCGGAGAGCCATTCCCAGTTCCCCACGTGGCCCGCGAAGAGGACGACACCGCGCCCCTGATCACAGGCCTTGCGGAGATTCTCCGCGCCCTCGACGCGAGTGGTCGCCTCGAAGTTCGAGGCATTGAGATTTGGAAGCCAGAAGATCTCGAAGAGCGACTGTCCGAGGTGCTCGAAGACCCCGCGGCAGAGCGCGGCGCGATCCGTGTCGCTCATCTCCGGAAACGCGGTGCCCAGAGACGCGAGCGCCTTCCTGCGCTCCCGCGGAAGCACAGCGTGAGCAAGCCTCCCGACGCGCACGCCGATGCGGCGGCCGGTCGCCAACGGGATGCGCCGGCCGACCGCGAACGCCATGACGAGCGCACGCCAGATCAGCCAGTTCTTAAAGGCTTTCAGCCGTGATTTTCGCGCCATGGAAGCTCTCGACGATCGCGTCCCACTCGCCGCGCGCGCGCAACAGGCGCTCGACGAGCTCTCGAAGCGCGCCGTGGCCGCCGCGGGCGTCGAGCTTCCACCGGACAGCCGCGAGCACCTCCGCGGCGGCATCGGACGGCGCCGCGGATATTGCCGCGTTGTTGATCACCGGCAGGTCGTTCAGGTCGTCGCCGATGTAGCAGAGCTGCTCGAAGGTGAAGTTCCTGTCGGCGAGCATCTCCTTCACGGCGCCGAGCTTGTCCGACACTCCCTGGCGCATGTCGTGGATCCCGAGCTCGGCACAGCGCCGCTCGAGAGCAGCGGACTGCCGGCCGGTGATCACCGCGACCTCGATGCCAGAGTTCTGCGCGATCTTCACGGCCAGGCCGTCGCGGACGTTGAACCGCTTGATCTCCCGCTTAGAGCCGGAGTAGATCACGCTGCCGTCGGTCCAGACACCGTCGACGTCGCTCACGAGCAGCTGGATTCTTCCGGCCGCCATGGTCAGTGCCTGAAGTGCCGCTCGCCGGTGAAGACCATCACGATGCCGCGCTCGTCGGCCGCCGCGATTACTTCGTCGTCACGCACCGATCCGCCCGGCTGAACGACGGCGCGAATCCCGGCGTCGGCAAGGATGTCGAGCCCGTCGCGGAAGGGGAAGAAGGCATCCGAAGCCGCGACACATCCCGCGGTGGGCGACATCGCCTTCGTCACTGCGAGCTTCGCCGAGTCGACTCGGCTCATCTGGCCCGCTCCGATGCCGACCGTCTGTGCCTCGCGCGCGATCACGATCGCATTCGACTTCACGTGCGAGCAGACGATCCAGGCGAACTCGAGCCCGCGCATCGTGGACTCGTCGGCCTGGAGCTTCGTGACCACCTTCCAATCGGTCGCCGGGGCGACGACATCCGAGGTCTGGACCAGGATCCCGCCCGCGGCAGTGCGGATGTCGAGCGATTGTCTCAGGCCGTCGGTCTCCACCAGGCGCAGATTCTTCTTCCTGCCGAGAATCTCCTTGGCTCCCTCGGAGAACGAAGGCGCGACGATGACCTCGAGGAAGAGAGCTCCCACAGCCTCGGCGCACGCATCGTCGAAGGGTCGGTTCACGCCGATGATGCCTCCGAACGCGGATACCGGGTCGGCCGCGATCGCGTTGCGCAGCGCTCCGGCGATCGTATTCGCGGTCCCGACCCCGCAGGGATTCGTGTGCTTGATGACGACTCCTGCCGGACCGACGAACTCGCTGGCAAGCCGCCACGCGGCTTCGAGATCGATGATGTTGTTGAACGACAGCTCCTTGCCGTGCAGCTGTCGGAACGGCGCCTTCCCGCCAGGCGCATAGAGAGCGGCGAACTGCTTCGGGTTCTCGCCGTACCGCAGCGACTGCACTCGCTGCATCGAGATGCCGAACCGCTCGCCGAGCGGCGCGGCCTCGCCGTCGATCTGCCGAGAGAGCCACGACGAGATCGCCAGGTCGTACGCGGCCGTGCGCGCGAAGGTCGTCACCGCGGCGCGGAAGCGGAAGGCGTCCGAGATCGTACCGCTCTCCATCTCCTTCATGAACTCGCCGTACAGCGACGGATCGCTGAGCGGGATCGACTGCTTGTGGTTCTTCGCCGCGGCGCGCAGCATGGACGGTCCGCCGACGTCGATCTGCTCGATCGCCTCCGGAACGGTCACGCCTTCCTTCGCGACGGTCGCCTCGAAAGGATAGAGGTTCACGACCACGAGGTCGATTCTCGGGAGACCGTGCTCCTCGCAGTCCTTCTGGTGAGCGGGTTTCGAACGGTCGGCGAGAATGCCGGCGAAAATCTTCGGGTGAAGCGTCTTCACGCGCCCCCCGAGAATCTCGGGTGCGCCGGTGAAGTCGGAGACCTTCACGACGTTGATGCCCGCGCGGGAAAGATGGTCCGCGGTGCCGCCGGTCGAAAGAATCTCGACGCCGCGGGACGCGAGGAACTGTGCGAGCTCGGTGATGCCGGTTTTGTCTGAGACGGAGAGGAGGGCTCGTTCAACGTGCTGCGTCATTGATGACCAGATTGCCTTTCTTCAGCACGGCGGCGCTGCGTACGTCGCCGCCCGCTTCCCGCCAGATGTAGTAGTAGAGGTTCACGTTGTCGGTCACCGCCCGCGAGTAGGAGATCGACGCCACGCCGAATGCGGTCGAACGGTCGTCGAACTCCCACGACGTCCTCCTGCGCCCGCCCCGGAAGTACTCCTCGTCGAGCAGGGGATAGTGCGACGCGCTCCGAAGCAGGATTCCGTCGACATAGCGAGGGACGTCGCGATTGATCCGCAGCCCGTAAAACACCGTCGGGAACGACGCGATCTTGCGTCCCAGATAGGCCTCGAAGTCGGCCTGGCTCTCGCGCAGTTTCGGGTTCGAGTCGTCGGTGTGGAACGGGTTGTTCGCGTCGGCGACAAGGTGGGAGATCCTCCCGAGCCTCTCGACGAATGCTGCGACCTGCCGCTCCTTCTTCATGAGCCTGATCGCCTCGGCGACGTCTCGCTCGATCAGGGCCTTGAGCTCGCCCTTTCCTCGCGACACGAGGTAGCGGTGCCTTGCACACTCAACGGGATCCGAAGCGCGGCGCACACCATCCCTGTACTCGTCCGAGTACTTCTCGATCAGGAGTCTCAGGTCGGGGGGAGCGAGCCGCGACGATCGGGACGCGATCCGTTCCTCTGCCTCCGGGGTCCACGCAGACGCAACCGACGGGAGGAGCAAAGCAAGAACGATCGCGGCGGAGCGCCTCAACATGGGAAGATATTAACAGACAGCTCGTGCCGGACGACCTTCCTTCGGATATGGCCACGCCTCAGATTCCGCCTCGACCCTGGCAGCGGCATCTCAGCGAGCTGTCGGCATGCCGGCGATGTGCCTCCGTCGAGGGAACGCCCGTGTCGGGGCCCGTTTACGGAGCGCGAATCATGCTCGTGGGCCAGGCCCCCGGACCGCGGGAGCGCGACTCCGGGAGGCCGTTTGCGCACACCGCAGGAAAACGCCTGTTCGAGTGGTTCGCGTCGCTGGGCGTGGCCGAGAGTCGGTTTCGCGAGGAAATCCACATCGCCGCCGTGGCACGCTGCTTTCCGGGTCGTGCTCCAGGGGGTGGCGACCGGCCGCCGTCGAAGCTCGAGATCGCGAATTGTAGCCAGCATCTCGATCGTGAGCTTCACCTGCTCGGCCCCGAGCTGGTGATCGCAGTCGGAGGCATGGCGGCGAAGGAGCTCGCGGGAAGCGCAGAACTCGGGACGATGGTCGGCCCGCTGCACCGCTGCAAGAGGGCCGGAGCGGTGTTCGACGTCGTGGTCCTGCCTCATCCGTCGGGGCGCTCCACGTGGCTGAACGTCGATCGAAATCGGGCCCTGCTCGCGATGGCGCTGGACTCGATCGCGAGCCACCGCGCGTTTCGGGCGACGTTCGGGCCACGAGGATGACGGCGAAGTTGCTACGAAACGCGCGGAGCAACCCTTACGCCCCGAGGTCCGGCCGTCGATGGCGTCTCACCATGATCGCGACGGCGACCAGCATCGCGGCATCTCCGGCGCAGGCCGCCCAGATGATCGGAGGCGCGGCGACGAACAGCACGTGCATGAGAAGGAATGCCACCGCGAGCGCTTTCGACACGAGAATCGTCCAGACGTAGGCGGGTTCGGCGAGCGCTCGAAGGTAGAACAGGCCCAGGATGAGCATGAAGATGCCGCTCTGCGAAGGAAAGAAGGCCGGCACCGACGGCGCGAAGCCTAACGTCTCGACCATTCGCCGCGTGGCGAAGAGCATCGCGAGCCCGAGTACGCAGCTGTGAATCCCCACGAGCAGGATTACCAGCTGAAGCAGCTTGTCGTTCTTCCAGCGGATCAGATCGGCATCCATTCGGGCCTCATCACCATGACCAGCATCAGCACCGCCGCGTAGACCGTCGCTGCGCTCAGACTGAACGCCTGCCCGCGGATCCAGCGAACTCCGCGTCCCGTCATCTCGGCGGGCCAGATCTTCCAGAGCGTGGTCACTGTGACCGCGAACCCGATTCCGAGCGCGACCGCCTGAATCAGCGGAAGGAGCCTGAGCGTAAACAGGGGATCGGGAAGCGCGGTGACCGCGAGCCCCCCGAGTGTGACCCGGAGTCGATCGAGCCCGGGGATGATTCCGAACTGGTAGGCGGCGTAGCCCGCTCCCAGCAAGGGAGCGAGCGCCGTCACCCGCTGCCAGTGTAGCGTCGACGTGACACCCCGCGGATCGCGCTCGAACCGTCGAGACGCCAGCCACAGCATCCCGAGCGGGATCGCGGCACTGATCAAGAGGAACACGCTGATCGACAGGAATCGATGTTGCTCGAGCAACGTCCGCGCCCAGGTCCAGGGCGTGCTCTGCGACTCCCAGAACTGAATGACTGCCTGGCCGATGAGCAGGCCGAGCAGCACGACCACCAGCATTGCGACCTGCGGGCGCGCGCTGATGCCGGTCCACAGCTCGCGCGCGGGGATCCGGACATTCAGCTGCGGCGAGCCGCTCGGGCAGAGGCGGACGCAATTCAGGCAGAGGACACAGTCGCTGTTCGACTCGATGAACATCACGTGCTGGGACATCGGGCAGCCGGAGACCGCAGCGTCCCCCTTGTAGCAGGTGTGTCCCTTGCACTTCGCGGAGCAGATGTCCTGCGTCGGCCGCAGCTCGATCAGCGACGAGGTCGAGAGGAGCCCCGCGAATCCTCCCATTGGGCAGACGTGGCGGCACCACGCCCGTCGAGGGAAGAGGGCGCTGGTCATCACGGCGCCGGCGATGATCGTCAGCAACAGGAAGCCCGTTGCCACCGGCGATCGCCGCATGTTCGTGGCTTCCTCGACCCACACGATCAGGAAGAAGCCGGCCGTTACGACGCCGACGTCGTTCTCCTTCAGCCATGCGGGGATGCGGCGTTCCACCTTGTTCCATGGACGGATGAGCCGCTGCGTCAGCTCTCCCGAGGCTGCCATCGGGCAGATCGCGCACCAGGCCCGGCCCACGAAGAAGAACGAGAGAATCAACGCGGGCCACCACACCGCCCACACAAGAGCGGTCCCGATGTTGCCCCATGGACCTGCTTCGACTGCGAAGCACTGGTAGAGAATGAACGCGAACACCATCGCCGCGATCGCCCGGATGCCGCCCGGGAAGATCCGCAGCGCGACCTCGAGCAGAGGCTTCGGAAGGCTCAGCAGATTGAAGCCTCGGGGGTCTTCCCGTCGAGGCAACCCGAGGAAGATCGCGTCCGCGCTGATCGTGTCGCCATCGGTGATGATCACTGCCCGCTCGATCGACTCCTCGAGCTCCTGCATGTTCGCGAAGCGATAGTCATACGAGACGAGGCGGATCATCGCCTGGTCTTCGATCGCGGGAGGCGTCCTGCCAAGCCTCTGCGCGTGCTTCTTCACGAAGTGGCTGGCGAGATCGGGGATGTCGCGCTTGTGCTCCCGCAGGGGAGGCACCTCGAGGACATCGCCGAGCAGCGTGGCGGCAAGCTCCGACGAGAACCTGCCCGCCGCGGCCTCCTCGAGCAGATTCGCTTTGCAGGTGGCGATGACGCGGACGTCCGGGCGCGCTCCGGTCGGAAGCGACTCACCGTCGAGGAATCGCACGAGGCGGTCCTGAATCGGCGGAGGAAGCGCCTGCACGTTGTTCAGGAGAATCGTGCCCCTATCGGCCAGGGCGAGGTAGCTGAGACCGCGCGCGTAAGCCGCCGCGCCCTGGTCGTAGAGGCCGAAGAGCTGGTCTCCCCACTGGCTCTCGGTGATTTGCCCGCAATCGGTGCTCACCAGCGGCGCCTCTTTCCGGGGTCCGTTGAGGTGGACCAGCCTCGCGACGAGTTCCTTTCCCGATCCTTTCTCACCGACGATGAGCAGTGGCGTGTTCAGCCGGCTCTTCGCCTCCACCTGCCTGTTGAGGTCCTTGATCGACTTCGCGGTTCCGATCAGAGCGGAGTACTGCTCCGACTTCTGCTCCTTCAGAAAGCGGGTGAGGTCTTCTTCCTTCTGCCGGGCAACACCGACCGCGACGTCGGAGGCCTTGAGCCGCCGCGAGAGAAGTCGCACGAATTCGCGCAACAGCACCGGGGTCTCGGAAATCAGCTCATGGAACGCTGCCTTTCCGAGGGCCAGCGTCTCGCAATCCTCGGTGGCTACCACGTCCGCGCAAGTGAGGTCGTCGCTGAGGAGCGACATCTCGCCGAAGCTGTCGCCTTCTTTCATGGTGGCGACGGTTGTCAAGTTGCCGCTCTCCGTGCGGACGCGCACGTCGGCCCGCCCCGAGATCATGACGCTGAAATGGTGGCCGGGCTCTCCGCTGCGGATGATCTCGTCACCTGCCTTCCAGGTGATCGGTTCCATCGCGTCGGCGACGACGTCGAGAAGCTCGTCGGAAAAGGTCGCCCACAGTGGGAAACGCCGCAGGGTTTCCACTCTCTCGCGCGACATACGCATGTCTCCGCTGGCGCGCCGAACATACCATTCGCACAGGCGGCGCACGTGTGACCGAGTGGCGGAAGCGACTCTTCAGACGACCGGGCGCGAAGTGACGGATCGCACCAGCCGGAGACGAACCGTGTCGGAGCAGGGTCCCGGATCACGCAGCCGCGAAACCCCGGGCAGCGCAGGGACTCGTCACGCGATTCGCTTTGCGCAGGAAGGCGAGAAGACCGAGCCGGGACGCCGCTACTCTCCCGAGGGAGCCTCGCCCTTCGACGCCGGCTTCAAGTGGCTCGCGAGCC
>JAMPYE010000183.1 GCA_023700825.1 Thermoanaerobaculia bacterium
CCGGAAGCTCGAGCTCGCGAGCGGCGTAGTGACCGACATTTGCGACGCGCCGCGCGGCCGGGGCGGAAGCTGGAGCGAGACGGGAACGATCCTCTTTTCGCCGACGAGCACCACCGGCATCCATGCCGTCGCCGCGAGCGGCGGCGCAGCGAGGCCGGTCACGACGCTCGATCCGGCGCTCAAAGAGACGACGCACCGCGGGCCGTGGTTCCTTCCGAACGGCGATCACTTCCTCTACCTCGCGGCGAGCCATCAGGAAGACTCTGGCAAGCTAGCCGACGCGATCTGGATCGCGTCGCTCTCCGATCCTAAGGAGAAGCGGCGGCTTTTCCCGGCGCGGTCGCACGCGGCATTCGCGAATGGCCACGTTCTCTACGTCGAGCGCGACGCGCTCTTCGCCCGCCCGTTCGATCCCGCCAGGGTTCGGCTCGGGCAGAGAGTCGTCCGCGTGGCCGACGGCCTGAGCTACGAGCCGCTCTTCTTCCGCGCCCCGTTCTCGGTCTCGGCAAACGGTCTGCTCGCCTTTCAGCGCGGCACCGGCCGACAGGCAGAGCTCCAGAAGATCGAGCTCGATGGCCACGTCGTCGAGAAGATCGGACGGGCCTCCGCGATCTTCGGCGCCGCAATCAGCCCCCGCGGCGATCGCGCGATCCTCACCGTGCCGACGGCGACCGGCAGCTCGGCCGAGCTCGTCCTCGCAGACCTCAAACTGGGAACGCGCGCGAGCTTCAGCGAAAAGGGCGAGGTGGCCGCCTACCCGGTCTGGTCTCCGCGCGGCGACCGCGTCACCTACTGCGTCTTTCCCGGCGAACAGCGACACCTGCTGCGCGTCCGTCAGGTCGAGGGCGGTGGCGTGACGACGATCGTCGACGAGAAGATGTATCTCTTCCCGCTCGGCTGGTCCCCTGACGACCGGGAGATCCTGTTCCTCTCGCAGCGAGCCGACGGGAAGGCCGACCTTCGCGTCATCGCCGCGGACGGCTCGACTCCCGCGCTGACCCTGGCGGAGCTGCCCGACGTCGAAGCGCGCGCGGCGTACTGCCATGACGGCCGCTACATCGCCTACATTTCGTCGGAGTCAGGAAGCCGCCAGGTCCACCTGCTCGAGCGCGCAAACCCCGCACGCCGCTGGCAGATCACCGACGACAACCAGCCGGGAGGCGTGGTGCAGCGGCTCGGAAACCACTTCGCCTACGTGGATGCCGAGGGCACGATGCGGCTCATTCGCGTCGAGGCGACGCCCGAAGGGCCGCGTGTCGTGGGCCGCGACCCGATCCTGGCCCGCGTGCCGCTCCGATCGATCGTCTCGCTCGACGCCACACCGGACGGCGGAACGATCCTTCTCCTTCGCGAACCCGAAGGCGTCACCGGCGAGCCGATCACGATCGTGCAGAACTGGATGCCGCGCGGGGAGTAAGGCGGGGACAAGTGCTCGCGGCGCCACCGTGCCCGTCCTCGGCGCCACCACGCCTTTCCTCGGCGCTGACGCGCCGAGCTGACCATCGCGTCGCCGCTTCGCGGCTGAGCATCTCTACGAGGAATCCGCCTGCTTTGGCCTATGACCTTTGACCTTTGGCCTGCTTCATTGGCCTTTGCCTGCTTCTCGCCTTTCGCCTCTCGCCTCTCGCCTATTTCGAGTACTGATCGATCACCATCTCGATCGCGCGGCTGCAGACTTTGCAGAACCCGACGTCGTCGCGGGTGAACATCATGCAGTCCGCCTGCGGCCGGTAGAGTCCCTTCGCTTCGTATCCGGCGCCCTCGAACGCGCCCACCTTCGCTGCGTGGGGGCCCGTGCCGAGCATCTTCGTGTTCCAGACGCGTTCCTTGCGGAACAGCTCGTCGATCTCGGCTTCGGGCGCGCCTTTGTCGCGGAGCTCACGGCGAATCTTCTGAGTTTCCGCCGATCGCTTCTCGAACTCCTCCTTCGGCCAGGGGGTCGGCAACGCCGTTCCTTCGGCGACCAGGTCCTTCCACTTCAGCTTCGCAGGGTCGTGCATCGCGGTGATGTTAGGTTCCCACGGCTCCCTGTGCTCCGCCTTCCCTGTCTCGTAGGCGACATCCGAGGTGTAGTACTCGTCGGCCAGCGCGGCGAAATGGTGGCCGAACTCGTGAACGAAGACGTATTCGGTGAAGCCGGAGTCGACGCAGGTCGTCGCCTGGAAGTTGTAGATCCCGCCGCCGCCGTACTGCTCCTCGTTGACCAGGATCTCGACGAACTCGTAGGGCGCGGCGGCGGCGACGTCGCGCATCGCCTTGTTGTCGAACGTCAGAATGTAGCGTTCGGAGTCGAACGCGTTGTAGACGGCGGAGACGGGCGTGCGGCGCGGCTGGTTCGAGCGCGGCTGGTGAACTCCGCTCGTGCCCGAGACGCTCTCGATCGCCCACACGTTGAAGTCGCCTTTCCGCGACTTGAACGGCTCGACGCTGAAGAGCGCGTCGGTGAGCCGCTTCGCGTCGGCGCGGAACTTCTTCATGTCGTCAGCCGCGTAGCCTTCCGCGATGAGCGCGAGATCGACGTTCGTCGCCGGCGGGCCGCCCTCGTGCACCGCCCACACCTTCGGCGCCAGCGTCAGCGTGGCGGCGTTGACGAAGCGCGAGTTCGGGTCGATCGTCGTCGACCAGACGTCGACGAACGACTGCCGGTCCTCACCGCGCTTCCGGAGCACGACCTTTACGTTGGCCTTCGGCCAGGGAAATCGGAGCGACTCGTGGAACGTGCGGTGTTCGCCCTTCGACTCCGGCGTCGTCACCCATTCGCCGAAGATCGACGAGAAGCCTCGGGAGTAAACGACCTTGCCGCTCGCGACGTCGATCACCTCGAACATGAACTCGCCGTAGTTCGTCGTGTCGACGAGGCGGGTTCTCGAGCCGGGCCACGGGCCGTCGTTGACCACCTGGTCGATCGCGACGATCTCCACGCCTTTGCCCCCGGTGTGGAAGTAGTCGACGCGCATCGTCCTTCCGTCGAAGAGGCGCTCGAATTCTTCCGCGTCCGCGAAAGGTGAGACGAGCACGAGAGCGAGACAGGCGAGAGCCCGCAAGAGTCTACCCATGTGAATCCTCCGTTACGGAAGCCGCCGCGGCGGCCCGCGAGCATGATCTGACGGCGCGATTGTTTTTACAATGGACCGTGACGCCCCGTTACACGATCGTCGCAGCCCTTCTGCTTGCCGCCATCGGCCTGCCGGCCCTCGCGCAGGAGCAGCGCGCCGGGGAAACCATCGTCGTGCAGCGCATCGTCATCGACGCGCACATCCTCACCGCCGGCGGCGAGCCGCTCGAGGGAATCACTCCCGCGGACCTCGAGGCGTTCATCGACGATCTCCCGGCTGCGGTGGAGGCGGTCGAGTGGGTCGCCGAGGACGAGGAGCAGCCCGAGCCACCGAAGCGGACCTTCGAAGACTCCGGGCCGCGCGTCACCGTGCTCGCCGACTCGCAGCGCGGACGCCGGATCGTGCTCTTCTTCCAGACCGACTTTCAGCGCGAGCGCATCAAGGGCCACATGCGCATGACGACCCACGCGAAGGAGTTCATCCGCACGCTCGAGCCCGAGGATCTCGTCGCGGTCGTCTCCTACGACTCGAAGCTCAAGCTCTGGCAGGACTTCACGAGCGACGTCGAGGACCTCGACACGGCGATCGACCGGACCAAGGAGATCGCCGAGGTGGCGTGGCGCGATCTCGGGCACTATCCTTCGCTCGCGTCGGCACTCGACGAGAACGAGGCCGGGGATGCGGCTACGGTCGAGATGGGGCTGCGGCGAATCGGCGAGGCGCTGCAGGACGTCGACGGGCGGAAGACGCTGGTCTTCTTCGGCTACGGCATCGGCGTCTACGCGGGCAAGGGGGTCATCAGCTATCCCGGGTACGCCGAGGCCCGACTCGCGCTCGAGACCGCGCGGACGTCGGTGTTCGTCTTCGACGTCAGCGACGCCGACTGGCATACGCTCGAGAGCGGCCTCGGGATGATCGCCGAAGACACCGGCGGCTTCTACGTGAAGACCCATCAGTTCGCGCGGAGCGCCGTGAAGAAACTCCATCGCGCGATCTCGGGCCACTACGAGATCGTCCTGGTCAAGCCGACCGAGCATCGCGGCGACCACGCCGTGCGGATCAACGTGAAGATCCGCGGGGCGCGGGTGCACACGAGGAAGATCTTCAGGGACTGATTTCGGATTTCGGATTTCGGATTTGGCTCCGCCGGATGGCAGCATCTACGCACGAGACCTTGCCGGCAAAATGCGGCATCCCGACGATGCGGGGATGCGTTCAGGCCCGAATCGATCAAGCTGGCGAAGCCAAATCCGAAGTCCGCATTCCGAAATCCGAAATGTCCCCTGTCGTCTTTCGCCTCTCGCCTGCTTTTCTATACACTGCGCGAACCACTTTTTCTCGTTCCGGAGGTGCGGACATGACTGTCACGCAGGATGCTGCCACGGGTGCGGCCGTCAACCAGAACCCGCTGAGGCTCAAGCGGATCCACCACGTGGAGTTCTGGGTGGGCAACGCAAAACAGGCGTCGTTCTACTACCGCAAGGCGTTCGGCTTCTCGCAGCTCGCATACCGCGGGCTCGAGACCGGCATGCGTGACGCGGCATCGTACGTTCTCTCGCAAGGGAAGGTCCGCTTCGTGCTCACGACGGCGTTGACACCCGAGCATCCGGCAGCCGATCACGTGAAGCTGCACGGCGACGGCGTGCGCGACATCGCGCTCGAGGTCGAGGACGCAGACTTTGCCTTTCATGAGGCGGTGCGCCGCGGGGCGACGCCCGTCGAGGAGCCTCACGACCTCACCGACGCCGGCGGATCGATGCGCCACGCTTCGATCCGGACCTATGGCGACACGATCCACTCGTTCATCTCGTCGAAGGGCTACTCGGGCGAGTTTCTCCCGGGCTTCATGCCCGCTCCGATCGCCGGAACGCCGACCGGAATCGTGATGGTCGATCACATGGTCGGCAACGTCGAGCTCGGCAGGATGAACCAGTGGGCCGGGTGGTACCAGAAGGTGATGGGCTTCTCGCGCTACATCACGTTCGACGACAAGGACATCTCCACGGAGTACTCGGCCCTGATGTCGATCGTGATGTCGGACGACAACAAGGTCGTGAAGTTTCCGATCAACGAGCCGGCCGAAGGGAAGAAGAAGAGCCAGATCCAGGAGTACATCGAGGCCTACCGCGGCGCGGGCGTGCAGCACGTGGCGCTGCTCTGCGGCGACGCGATCGAGACCGTGACGAAGCTCCACGAGAACGGCGTCGAGTTCCTGCGCGTTCCCGACAGCTACTACGACGAGCTCCCCGCGCGTGTCGGCCAGATCCCCGAGCCGATCGAGACGCTCAAGCGACTCGGAATCCTCGTCGATCGCGACGACGAGGGCTACCTGCTGCAGATCTTCACCAAACCGGTGGAGGACCGCCCCACCGTCTTCTACGAGATCATCCAGCGCAAAGGCTGCCGCGGCTTCGGCAAAGGTAACTTCAAGGCTCTCTTCGTCTCGATCGAGCAGGAGCAGGAGAGGCGGGGGAACCTGTAGAACGACAAGTACTGAGTACTGAGTGCTGAGTGCTGAGTGCTGAGTACCGAGTAGGAAGGGCATGAAGCTACTGATGAAGAGAAGCAGGAGATCAACGTGATCCAAGCGAACGAGGCAGGTGCGAATCAGCCGAATCCTGCGACCCGGCACTTCCGTCCCGGCACCCATCGCCGGCTGCAACTCGCATCCACTCAGTACTCAGTACTCAGTACTCAGTACTCTGAACTCAGTACTCAGTACTCGACCGATATTTGAGCGTGCGCATGTCCGACCTACACTACCAATCCGGCTTCGCCAACGAGTTCGCCACCGAGGCCGTCGCCGGCGCGTTGCCGGTGGGACAGAACTCTCCGCAAAAGGCGCCGCTGGGGCTTTATGCGGAACAGTTGAGCGGCACCGCCTTTACGATGCCGCGCGCCGCGAACCGCCGTTCGTGGCTCTACCGGATCCGCCCGGCCGTCAAGCACCACCCCTTCGAGCCGATGCCCGCCGGGCTCGTGCGCGGCACCCCGTTCGACGAGGTGCCGCCGTCACCGAACCAGCTTCGCTGGGATCCGATCGCGATTCCCTCGGAGCCGACCGACTTCGTCGACGGGCTCGTCACGATCTGCGGGAACGGCGACATCGGGACCTTCGCGGGGATGGCGGCGCACGTCTATCGCGCGAACCGCTCGATGAGTGGGCGCTTCTTCTACGACGCCGACGGCGAGCTCCTGCTCGTTCCCGAGACGGGGCGCCTTCGCATCGCGACGGAGTTCGGCACGCTCGAGATCGCGCCGGGCGAGATCGCGGTGATCCAGCGCGGCATCCGGTTCCGAGTGGAACTGCTCGACGCGACCGCGCGCGGCTACGTCTGCGAGAACTTCGGCGCGTCGTTCCGCCCTCCCGATCTCGGGCCGATCGGCGCGAACGGCCTCGCGAGCTCGCGCGACTTCCTCACGCCCGTCGCCGCCTTCGAGGACGTCGAGGGCGAATTCGAGCTCGTCGCGAAATACCAGGGCTCGCTCTTCCGCGCGGCGATCGATCACTCTCCGCTCGACGTCGTCGCGTGGCACGGCAACTACGCTCCCTACAAGTACGATCTCTCGCGCTTCAACACGATGAACACCGTGTCGTTCGACCATCCCGACCCGTCGATCTTCACCGTGCTCACCTCGCCCACCGACACGCCCGGCCTCGCGAACATCGACTTCGTCATCTTCCCGCCACGCTGGATGGTCGCCGAGCACACCTTCCGCCCACCCTACTTCCACCGCAACGTGATGAGCGAGTACATGGGCCTCATCCTCGGCAAGTACGACGCGAAAGAAGAGGGCTTCGTCCCGGGCGGCGCGAGCCTCCACAACTGCATGTCCGGCCATGGCCCCGACGCCGACACCTTCGCCGCCGCAAGCTCGGCGAAGCTCGAGCCGCAGCGCTACCACGACACCCTCGCCTTCATGTTCGAGACGCGCTTCGTCCTACGGCCGACGCGGTTCGCCGCCGAGACGGAGCATCTGCAGCCGGAGTACTCCCGCTGCTGGGACGGGCTGCGCAAGAACTTCTCTCGAAGTTAGGCGCCGTCTGAATTGAGAATTCGAGACATCATGAAATCGAGAAATTTCGTTCTCTATCTCTCAAGTCTCAATTCTCCATTCTCAACTCGTCTCCCCGAGGCCTGCTCGTGACGACCGCGCTCACCACGCTCCTCCGCGGCATGATCGACTACGCCGGCCTTTTCCCTCCGGCGGCGCTGTCGATGGAGGAAGCTGTCGCGAACTTCGAGAGCTACCGCGCGAGCCCGGAGAAATGGATGCTCGGTCGCCTGATCGTTCCGGTCGCGCGGCTCGACGAATTCGAGAGTGCCGCGGCACGGTTCTCGATCGGCCTCGGCGCCGGTTGGCGGATCAGCGCCCTGCCCGGCGCGGACCTTCGCGCGGAACTCGAAGCGATCGACGCGTTCAATAGGCGAAACCGGCGCCGCGCCGCCGTCGATACGATCGAGGTGAAGGTCGCGACCAGCGGAGGCATCGTCGCGGCCTCCGCGCTCATCCCCGCTTCGCTGGAGACCTACTTCGAGGTTCCGGTCGTCGACGATCCCGACTGGCTCGTCGAGGCGATTGCGACCGTGGGACGCCGCGCGAAGATCCGAACGGGAGGAGTGACGCCGGACGCCTTTCCGTCCGCGGCGCAGATCGCGCGCTTCATCGCCCGCTGCAACTCGCGAGGCGTCGCGTTCAAGGCGACCGCCGGGCTGCATCATCCGCTCCGTTGCGTGCGCCCGCTGACCTACGAGCCCGCGAGCCCCACTGGCACGATGCACGGCTTTCTCAACGTCTTCCTCGCCGCGGCGCTCGTCTTCAACGGCTATCCCGTCGCGCTCGCCGAACAGCTGCTCTGCGAGGACGACCCCGCTTCGCTGCGGGTCGAGCCCGACTCGGTGGCCTGGCGCGGCCACTCGCTCACGACCGTCGAGCTCGCCGCGAGCCGCAGGCGCCTTGCGAGCTCCTTCGGCTCGTGCTCGTTCGCGGAGCCGGTCGCCGAGATCGCGGAACTGGGCTTCGGCTCCGGCACATCCTGAGTCTCGTCTGAGCCGGTATGTGGCGCAGGCACTCCTGCCTGCGCGTCGCCGAAGGCGACCTGTGAATTCCGGGTTGGTGCATCGCCAGGGCGGC